>JAUSDJ010000024.1 GCA_030650795.1 Actinomycetota bacterium | reverse complement strand
GTAACTCATCAGCCGCCTGCAATATCCGCAATTGTTAATCTGGGGTAATTTGCGCCATCCTTTATGGTGTGATATATGCCACCATCGTGGTACGGACACCGACTGCCGTTGAATCGCTGGACAGGATGGTTGCGGCGGCGCTGCGCGGCGAGCTGGATGAACGGCAGGCTCGGCAATTGTATGCTCGCGGAGCGGAGGCCGTCACCTTCATTCTGACCGCCATGGCCCAACGACTGGCCGAGTTGCAATCGCAGACCGCGTCCGAGGATTCTACGGTCACGCCCTCGACGCCCTCGGGCATGATTCCCGTGTATGCCAAACCCTCGGCGTCGAAGCGACGCAAGGAACCGGGAGCCAAGGATGGTCATCCCGGGGCGCGACGGGCGCGGCCGGAACGCATTGACCGGAAGGTCGAGCATCGTCTGAAGTGTTGTCCCGACTGCGGCGGAAGAGTGCAACGTTGCACCCGCCGTCGCACACGGATCATCGAGGACATTCCCGAAGAGATCACCCCGGTGGTTACCGAGCACACGCTTCACCGCGACTACTGCCCCCACTGCAAGAAAGACGTCGAACCCGTCGTGCCCGACGCCATGCCCGGCGCGACCCTGGGACACCACGTCGTGGGTCTGACCAGTTGGTTCCACTACGGACTGGGCATCACGATTTCGCAGGTGATCGAGATTCTCTCCTATCACTTGCAGACGCGGCTCACGTCGGGCGGACTCCTCGACGCCTGGCGCCGACTGGCCACCGTCCTGGCCGACTGGTACGAACAGATCGCCGAGGAGGCCAGGAAATCTGCGGTTCTGCACGCCGACGAAACCGGATGGCGGGTCGAGGGGCAGACGCATTGGTTGTGGTGTTTTGCCAATCACACCGTCTGCTATTACATGATCGACCGCTGCCGGGGCAGTCCGGCCTTGCAGAAGTTCTTCGGCGAGGCCTTCGCCGGAACGCTCATCCATGACTTCTGGGCGCCGTACGAGTCCATCGAGACGGCCGACCGGCAGTATTGCCTCGTGCACTTGCTGCGCGAATTGGAAAAGGTGGATCTGCGTAACGATTCCGCCGAGTGGCAGGCCTTCGCCAAGAAGCTCCGCCGGCTGATCCGCGACGGCATCCGTCTGCGCAAGCGCCCCGACTTCACCCCGCAGCGCTATCGAAGCCGCATTCACCTGATCGATGCGCGGCTGACCGAACTCGCCCAGTGGCAGAGGCCGGATGGGACCGTCACCTATGGGGACGCCGACGCCCTGCGACTGGCCAAGCGTCTCCGCGCCCATTGGGATCACCTCTTCACCTTCCTCGACAAACCCGATGTGCCCTTCGACAACAATCTTGCGGAACGTTGCATTCGTCCCGCCGTCATCCTGCGGAAGAACAGCTACGCCAATCGCTCGCAGCAGGGCGCCGCCACGCAGGCCGTGCTCATGACCATCTACCGTACCCTCAAACTCCGCGGCCTCAACCCCACAAAAACCATCGCCGCCGCCCTGCGAGCGTACCTCATCACCGGAAACCTCCCACCGCTACCCGGCTCCACCATTGCAAACGGCTGATGAGTTACTTGCCGTTTACGGCCGCGCTTACCCTTGGCCAGCGCGGTCATCGCGTTAGTATCACTCCGCCCAGCGGCGCGCCGATGGTTATGGGCTTGTCCAGTACCGGGCCCACGGCGAACGTCGAGGGGTTCAGAATCCACAGTGTGCCGCCGACCGGCGTTTCATCATAACCAACTTCGAAGCTTAGGAAGGGAACCAGGAAGCTCCCCAAGGGGGAATCGAAGCCGTAGGGAGCCTGGAACCGCCAATTCGCACGGGGATACAGGAAAGACATTACCAGCGAATCCCAATAGCTCAGATGTGTTCGCTGACCGATGTACAGGGTGTCTGCGACAGGGTCAATTGATGGATCCCCGCACTGCCATGTGGCATTGAAGGGGGCATTAACAGTAACGGTTTCTCCTGTATTGCTGGGGCAGCTAGCGTTACACACCGCGGTGTTCGCTGTAAAGTCGCATCTTCCGTAGTGCATTACCGAATCAAAGTCATACGGACCGTAGTTGAGCGAGCCGTCCTCAATCCTAAAATTGAAGTTGCACGATCCCATCGATCCGTCACTCTGTGGGCAGCAATTCTGGCATACGTTC
>JAUSDJ010000023.1 GCA_030650795.1 Actinomycetota bacterium | reverse complement strand
CCTGTGAGGGTTCGGGTGATGCGTGACGGATTGGCTTCGCCTGATCCGTTACACCTTTTTGGTCATTATTGTCTTTAGCTTGCTCTTTGGGCATGCTTCTTGCGGACCTCCTTCTCGCTGGTGCGCAGGACGGTTTTGATGAGTTCGTCGCCGTCCCAGATCTGCAGGGTTTTGCCATCGAGGTGGATATCGACATGGCGGCCGGCACGATGTTTACCGCAGCTGATCTCTTGCCAGGCAACAGAGATGATGCCGTTGCCAGCAATCTTGCGAGAAACCCAGTCGCTACCGGAGCGTTCCTGCAGCAGGGCCGAGTCATCAACTGGTCGCCCAGCATCGGCGGTGAACCGGCTTGCTGGGGTGTTCATATCCAGAGCCGAATGCGGCCGCTGCCGGTTATAGGTATCCACCCAGGCGTCCAGTTCGCGTTGAGCTGAGGCCAGGTCAGTGAACACGCGCCCGGTAAGGAACTCTTGTCGCAGCGTGCGATGGAACCGCTCAATCTTGCCCGTGGTCGTAGGGCTTCGCGGAGCAGTGAGCAAATGATCGATGCCATTCTCCCGACAGATCCGATCAAACAGCACCTCCACATCCTTGGGACCAAAGCGGCCCGTGAACACTTTGCCGTTGTCGGTCAGGATCTCTTGGGGAACACCATGGGCGCGCATCGCTTCAGCCAAATGCCCACACACCGCCCGGGACATAGCTCGCAGCATCAACCCCGCGCACACCATGAACCTGGAGTGATCATCGATCCCGGTCAACACCTTGGCCTCCCGGCCATCAGCCAACACCACCCCACCGACCACATCCATCTGCCACAACTCCATCGCCCCGCCGCGCTCCCACCGCTTGAACTTGCGATCCCGCTTACGCCGCGCATTGGGATCAATGAGATTAGCCCGCTTCAGCAACCGATACACCCCAGAGCGGCTCGGCAGCGGTTCCACCGCAGCCCGCGTGGCCTCATGGACCAGCCGGCGAGGACCCCAATCAGGGTTGCGGCGGCGAGCTTCCAACACCCACACCTCAACAGCGGGATCCATCTGATGCGCGCACCGCGGGGGTCGATGCGACCGATCCGCCAAGCCCACTAGACCCTGCGCTTCATACCAGCGCAGCCATCGATGCACTGCCTGCCGCGACACATCAAAGCGACGCGCCACCTCGACAACAGGAACACCATCACGAATGACCGCCAAAACGGCCTGATACCTCTGCTCCACAGCACTCAACTCCACCAACATCGAAGGAGTGTCACGGATCAGGCGAAACCACCGTCACCCATCAGGCGAAACCATGTCACCTGACAGCCGGAGCCAAAACGTCACGCATCAGGCGAAACCAAACATAGCTGTTGTGGCCCCGGGCAGAATCGAACTGCCGACAAATGGTTTAGGAAACCACTGCTCTATCCCCTGAGCTACGGAGCCGTACTGGTTGATGAGATTACCGACGCGCACAAAGTGGCAATCTCACAGGTGTGGGTAGACCCTAAGCGTGATCGAAAGATCCGCGGGCTGGGAACTGACTTCCATTGACCGTCATTAGGCTGTTCGAGCACTTACGAACGGGGAGTCCAAGTGTCTGCTGAAATCTGGGACCAGTGGAACGAGCATGGGGCTTCGCGGTACCCCCATGAGAAAGTCGTCCAGTTCGTGCTTGGAAATTTCACAATCCCCGTTGCTCCCGGCACGTGGGCTCTGGACCTCGGCTGTGGCAGCGGTGCGGATGTGCGCTTTCTCATTGAGTGTGGCTTCAATGTCACCGCGATCGACGGCTCGGCGATCGGCATCGCCAACACGCAGACATTAGTGGCCGATTTGCAGGGCACCTTGGATATTCAACAGGTTCGACTGTCGCAGTTTGAAGTGCCTGCCAAGAGCTATGCGTGTGCAATCTCAGTGGGTGTGTTGGATGCCGCGGGGATCGACGAAGCTCGCCATGCAGTCCCGCGCCTGGTGGACGCCTTGAAGCCGGGCGGCAAGGCGCTACTGGTATTTGCAGGCGAGGGAGACTTCCGCATTGCGGCTCTCCCAGAACTTCATCTCCACGGATACAGCCGCAGAGAGGTGGAGAGCCTGATCGTCCTTGAATACGGTGCGGGCGTGTGGATAGACAGTTACGTGACTACCTACCAGCACAATGCGATACGGCAGATCGATTGGCTCGTGACTCTTTCAAAGAGATAGTTTGGAATCTACTTCAGCCGGAGTAGCAATTCGTAGTAGTTCGTCGATTGACTCCAGCAAGCGACTGCGAAGAACCTGAGCTTCGATGCTCAATCCGCGTTGCCTTGCAACGTATTGGCTTCGTCCCGCCGGCGTCTCCATGGCGATTGGCTCGAATCCCAGACTGCGCAGGTCGTAGGGCGAGGCTTGCATGTCCAGGATCCGCGCATTGCGAGCAAGCTCGAAACATTCAGCAGCCAATTCGCTTGATAGGTACGGCCCTGCCCACATTGCGTATTTGTAGAGATCCATTGCGGCATGGACGCATCCGGGCTGTTCGAACTCTGGTTGGCTGGCACGCGTAAGTAGATGCTCGTTGAGTGGCACTGCCTCTGCGGTGAAGAAGCGGAAGGCATCCAGGTGGGTACAGCGCAGGCCAACTTCGCTCACTGCGCGCTCGATCTCAGCTGGTTCAAGTCTGAGTGGGTACTCCGTGTGCCGCACATCGGTGGCTTGGCTGCGAAACACCATGGCCCATTCGTGCATGCCGAAGCAGTTGAATTGCGGGGCGCGACCGAGTGTGTTGCGCAGAAGAGTCGCCGCGAGTTGCAGCCGACTTGCTCGCTT
Source organism: Actinomycetota bacterium (assembly GCA_030650795.1). Taxonomy (NCBI): domain Bacteria; kingdom Bacillati; phylum Actinomycetota; species Actinomycetota bacterium. The sequence goes on along the minus strand of JAUSDJ010000023.1, from coordinate 165,190 downwards.
CTCTAGGCCCGCGATGCCAACGGTGACACCGGCATCAACCCGGACGTAGTCGACGTGTCTCTTCAAGAATTCGTCGTCACGCTCAACGATTGAGCCCCAACCGGCATGCCAAGTCGTGAGCTTGGCGATCTTTCACCCATGGCAGTGTGCGTTCGGCATGCGCCCGCTCGCGTGCGCGTGCTTCCTCGATCTCCACTGCCCTGACGCTACGCCGTACTCTTGAGGCATGAGCAACGACCCAGAGCAAGCAAAGGCCAAGCAGGCCAAGGCTCTTGAGGTTGACCTGCTGCCCGATGTGACTTCCGACGAATTGCGTGAGCCAGAGTCTCGCGATGATTGGCTACGCGGCGAGGTTCCACCGCATCACGGCGATTAGTTTTCGCCTTGCTCTTTGAGCAGTGCGCTCTGCTCCTGGAGTAGATCCCGAATCTCCTGCAAGACCTTGATGTCGTCCGGCGTCACCACTTCTTCGTCTCCTGCAGTGCGCTTTCGGAAAGTGTTCATGGGCACGACGAAGACGAAATACACCACCACCAGAGTGATGAAGAAGGTGATGAGGCTGTTGATCAGCAAGGAGAAATCGATCACTTGATCGCGGATGGTCAGGGTACCTGCGTTGAAGCCACCGCCGAGGAAAATACCGACGATCGGATTGATGAGAGCCTTCGTGAAGGCTCCAACAAGAGTGGAGAAGGCAGCACCGATGACGAATGCGACTGCCAGATCAATGACATTGCCGCGCATGATGAAGGTCTTGAATCCTTGAAGCATGAAGTTCCCTTCAGGTGATCTTGGACTGCATCACCAGCGTAAGGGAAGCGGCGGCTCCGGCTGACGCGACAGACAGCGCGTCGTTCTTCCGCACAGCGACGACCAACATCTGTGCTTCGCTCACACTGAAAGTGGAACCACCGGATCCTTTCGACAACACCCGTGCATGTTCGGCGATCACTACAGCTGGGGCGATGTCAGAAAGTTCAACGAGATCAACGACATCACCGGGATCGACACCGCCTGCGAGTTTGGCGTCGGCTAGCAGAATTGGCACCGCAACTTCGCCGCTTGCGAGTTGCTGCGAGGGCCGCGAATCGATTGCCGCGGCATCTGTTGGATCGGCCGTGTCGACCAGGACACTGAGAATCAGAAGAGTTGCCAGGCCAGCGCAGATCGCCGCGAGGAATCTGCGCCGGCGCGCAATGAACACGCGGATCTGGCTGAGCAGTGGCGGCGAAAGAAGCATCCCTCGAGGGTAGGGAGAAGGATCAGTTCAGCGGAAACGGTTGTCCACAGGTCAGTCAGATGACGAGCTGGAACTGCTTGAAGCGGCGGGCGCGCTCTTGGCGGGTGCTGATGCCGGCGTAGAAGGCGTGGATTCGCTACTTGTGGTTTTCGGAGCCGCGCTCGTGTCTGAGGAACTGCGTGAGTCATTGCGGTAGAAGCCAGAGCCCTTGAACATCACTCCAACGTTGTTGAAGAGCTTGCGAAGAGTGGCCTCGCCACAGTCCGGGCACACTGTGAGAGTCGAATCAGACATCTTCTGCACGATCTCGTGGGCTGACCCGCAAGTCGAGCACGAATATTCGTACGTTGGCACTGGTCCTCCGGCACTGCTGGCACTCGCTGAATTTGAGTGCTAATTGTGCCTCCCATGCTGAGCAGCGGCAACTTCAGGTGGCAACGCCCTCTATGGTCGCGTTGTGTTCCGAGGATTCCAAGCGCGAGTGATCCTGGTGATCTCCTTGGGCGGCGTACTTGGTTCGGTCGCGCGGTACAGCGTCGCGCAGTTGATGGATCACAGCCGACTCACTGATCTGGCGGCCACTTTGACCGTCAATGTTCTCGGAGCATTCGCCATTGGCTTGGCCTATCCGTGGATTCGCAGCCGAAGTGGCTCGCTGCTGTGGCAGCCGTTCATCATCACCGGAATCCTGGGCGGCTTCACCACCTTTTCGACTCTCGCGGCTGACGTAGTGGTGCAAGACGATGAGCCCTTGCTTGTGGTCGGCTACCTCGCCTGCACCTTGCTCATCGGGCTGCTGGCTGTGCCGCTGGGTCGGCGCCTATTCGATTTGTTGAGGCCGTTGCCATGACACTGGCGATGATCGGATGGCTTGCTCTGGGTGCTGGAGTGGGAGCCCCGGCTCGTTTTCTGACGGATCGGGCGGTTACGAGTGTTTCCTTGGAAAGCCCAATCCCACTCGGGCTGTTGGTGGTCAACGTGCTGGGCTCGGCCCTGTTGGGGGTGATTGTCGGTCTGGACAACGCCACTCTGCTCGTGCTCGCGGGCAGCGGATTCTGTGGTGCCTTCACGACTTTTTCTGGCTTCTCTTGGGAGAGCAGCGGCTTGTGGGCTGAGCATCGCGGTCTTTTCTGGGTCTTCGCCTCTTCGATGGTGATTTTGTGTGTGGGGTCCTTCTGGCTCACGTGGACTTTGACGATCCGCCTCTTGTAATCCAGCGGACCCCTTGTTCAGTGGCAACAACGTCGACCGCAACATCATGGGATTCTGCGGGCACGTTCACGCCGTCCTCATCTGCGAACATCACGGCCATGAGCAATGGAATCTCCTCGAGTGCGGCCAGTGCCCGGTCATAGAAGCCGCCACCTTGGCCAAGGCGAGCTCCCGCGGTGGAGACGGCAAGGGCTGGCATCAGCACGAGATCAACCGTTTCCAGCGAGACGACCTCACCACCGAGGACTTCGCGAATCCCAAACGAACCGGACACGTACTTGCTTGTGGCATCACTGTGAACCCACTCGAGATCGGTTCCACGCACTCGAGGAGTGAGCACTGTGATGCCGGCATTCCAAAGTTGATGCAGCAGTGGCTGGGTTGTTGGTTCGGTAGCCCAGGAGAAGTAGCAGGCAACGCTCGCTGACCCTCGTTCGCGAACGATAGGCAGGACGTGGCTCGCGATGGAATCACCGGCAACTTGCCGTTCCTGGACCGAACGCGCAGCACGGCTCGCTCGCACCTGGGCACGCAATTCTGATTTTGAATACGACTCCGGAGCCCGATTCGCCGCCACGGAACCATCGTGCCGCATGGAGTGCGGCTAGTGTCGTGGATATGGATCAGGTGGTGCGCAAGGCAGTCGTGCCCGCTGCGGGATTGGGCACGCGATTCCTGCCCGCAACCAAGGCGACCCCGAAGGAAATGTTGCCTGTCGTGGACAAGCCAGCGATCCAATATGTAGTGGAAGAAGCAGTAGCTGCCGGCCTCACGGACCTGCTGTTCATCACCGGGCGCAGCAAGCGCCCACTCGAGGATCACTTCGACCGCAATTTCGAACTCGAGGCTTCCTTGGGCCGAAAGGACGATCTTGAGCGATTGGCTCTCGTCACCGAGCCCACAGATCTTGCGCGCATTCATTACGTGCGGCAAGGCGATCCACTGGGATTGGGTCACGCCGTACTGACAGCTGAGGATCACATTGGCGATGAGCCCTTCGCGGTGATGCTGGGTGATGACCTGATTGATCCACGTGATCCCATCCTGCCGCGCATGATGGAAGCTCGAAATCGTTTCGGTGGCTCGGTTGTCTGCTTGATGGAAGTGCCCCAGCAGGCGATCTCCCTCTATGGCTGCGCTGCGGTTGAGGGTGAGCCAGTTGATGGGCTGGTGCGAGTGACGGATCTAGTTGAGAAGCCAGCGGCATCATCAGCGCCAAGTTCATATGCCGTGATCGGCCGGTACCTGCTGGATCCAGCTGTATTCGACGTCTTGAAGCAGACTGCGCCTGACCATGGTGGTGAGATCCAACTGACCGATGCCCTGCGCGTACTGGCGACACTGCCGGCAGACCAAGGCGGCGGAGTCCATGGCGTGATTTTCAGCGGGCGTCGGTACGACACCGGCGATCGCCTCTCCTACCTGCAGGCAAATGTGGTGTTGGCGTCCGAACGCGAGGATCTCGGTCCTGATTTTCGCGACTGGCTCCGCGACTTTGTCGCCTCCTGGTCGTGAACTGGGAATCGACCCTGGCTGAGGGTCGCGTGGGGCTTCGTCCGATCAAGCTTCGAGACGGGCGCGTCTGGCGGCAGGTACGCAGCCGAAATATCGACTGGCTAGAGGAGTGGGAAGCGACCGTCCCCATCGAGGGACTGGAGTCGGGCGAGATACCGGCGAGTTTTGGGATGATGGTTCGCTCCATGCACCGCAACGCCCGCGCTGGTCGCATCATCCCGTGGGTGGTCACGTACGACGGCAAGTTTGTTGGGCAATTGACCGTCGGAGGCATCGCCTACGGCTCACTTCGCTCGGCCTACATCGGATATTGGATTGACAAGGAAGTCGCCGGGAAGGGCATCATGCCAACAGCCGTAGCCATGGCCCTGGACTACTGCCTCACTGATTTGCATCTGCACAGGGTGGAAATTCACATCCGTCCGGAGAACGTCGCATCGAGACGCGTTGTGGAAAAACTTGGCATTCCAGAAGAGGGTTTGCGTCGCTCCTATTTGCATATTGCAGGTGATTGGCGCGATCACATTTGCTACGCAGTGGTCGAGGGCGATCGCCCCGAAGGCCTGCTGGCTGGCTGGCGGGCGACCAACGCGAAGTGACGTATACACCGAATTACGCGACACGCAAAATTTGTCAACCTCGCTTACGCGGCGTCAGCGACTTTGGGGTTTAGCGTTCGCAAGGTGACGGGCTTGATCTACCTGGTGATCATTGCCTTATGGGCTGCCGTACTCATCCCGATGTGGCTTAAGCGTCACGATCAGGTCAGCGAAGTTCGCTCAACTACGCGCTTCAGTACCGCGATGCGCTCGCTTGGAAATCAGCGTTCGGGAGAGAACATGCCCAACCCACAGCACATTCGTCAGCACAACGGCAATTCCGCGCATGAGCGCGCGACCCAGCGTCGAACCATGGTGCTAGGCGCTCTCACGATCGTGCTCGCAGTGACCTTGGTTGCGGCCTTCGCCTCAATCGCCCCAAAGTGGCTGCCAATAATCTCGGCCGGGCTGGTGACGGCATTCCTGGTCGCAACGCTGCTCACCGCGCCAGCACGCAAGCATTCGCAGCGCACGCTCCAGGCGCCTGTTCGGGCTCAACAGCCCCGTCGCGCAGCGGCTCCAGTCGCGGTTCCAGCTATGGCGGCCGAGGATGACTGGGAGAACTGGAACGCTTGGGACGATGAGAACTCGTGGGAGGCAGTGCCATCGACCCTGCCCACGTATGTCAATTCACCGCGCGCTTCGGTGATTCCCCGACCCATTGACCGAGCCCGTCCCGATGAGTGGAACGGCGAGGCAATGGTGGAGGCCGCTGCCACCATGCGCCGCCATCAAGAGGCCGCGGCGGCCGCACCAGCTCATGTCGATTACCACAACGAGACCGCTGAGATGCCTGCAGTTCGCACTGCAAACGCCTGAATCCTGCACTGATACTGTTCACCCCGCTTCAGGGGCTGTGGCGCAGTTGGTAGCGCGTCTCGTTCGCAATGAGAAGGCCAGGGGTTCGAATCCCCTCAGCTCCACTGGATGATCTACAACAAGGGTTGACGAAAGTGCCATTCAGAACCTGTGGGTGGCATATTTCGTGTGCTTTGGGAGCCGGCAATCAACGGGCATTGCCGTTGACTACCTTCGAGCGCCGATACCATGAACCATGGTGGCAGTGCTTGTCTGGGCGATTGTCGCGGTTGTATGCGTTGTCCTCGAAGTCCTGATCACGGACCTGTCATTTCTTATTTTGGGCGTTGCCGCCGCAGGCGCGGGGGTGTCATCCCTTGTTGGCGCACCCGTGTGGATGCAGATCATTGTCTTCGCGGTTCTTGCGTTCGTGGGTCTTTTCGGCGTACGGCCGCCAGTCCTGCGCCGTCTGGGACTGGCCAAGGAATTCAAAACCAACGTCGACGCGCTTCCTGGTTCACGCGCACGCACTCTGGACGTCATCACCGTTGAGTCTGGCTTGATACGGCTCAACGGCCAGTCATGGTCGGCACGGGTAGACCGTGACGGACCCCTCACCGACCCAATCCCCACCGATGTTGATGTGATGGTCACGCGCATCGATGGTGCCACTGCGCTTGTCCAGCCGTACCACAACTCATAGGAGAAACCCTCGTGGATTCCGTTCCCGCGTTCAGCGCTCTCTTCGGCATACTGTTCGCTCTATTCGTTCTGATCATCGTGTTTCGCTCGATCCGCATTGTTGGACAAGGCGAAACCTTCGTAGTGGAGCGCCTGGGTCGATACAACCGAACCATGACCCCAGGCCTGTCACTCTTGATTCCATTCGTGGATCGCGTGCACCAAAAGATCGACATGCGCGAGCAAGTCGTGTCCTTCCCGCCGCAGCCTGTCATTACCCAGGACAACCTCGTGGTCTCAATTGACAGTGTCATCTACTTCACCGTCACAGATTCGCAAAGGGCGGCATACGAGATGGCAAACCCGCTCATGGGAATCGAGCAACTCACCGTGACAACGCTGCGCAACGTCATCGGGTCCTTGGACTTAGAAGCCACGTTGACCTCGCGCGATGAGATCAACAGTCGGCTTCGCGCTGTGTTGGACGAGGCCACCGGGCAGTGGGGTATCCGCGTAAATCGGGTGGAACTCAAAGCGATTGACCCGCCAGCGTCTGTGCAAGAAGCCATGGAAAAGCAAATGCGCGCCGAACGTGAACGCCGGGCGGTGATCTTGACAGCCGAAGGAGAAAAGGGCTCGGCAATTCTGAGCGCTGAAGGCGCACAGCAGGCCGCAGTCTTGCGTGCAGAAGGTGACAAGCAGGCCGCGATCTTGCGAGCAGAAGGAGAAGCCCAAGCGCTCAACACGGTGGTCCAAATGATTCACGAATCCGGTGTAGATCAGACGGTGTTGGCCTACCAATATCTGAAAACACTCCCCGCGATCGCCAACGGCTCAGCCAGTAAAGTCTGGGTGATACCCGCAGAACTGTCCAAGGCGGTCGGACTGCTTGGCGAAGCGTTCGCTCCGCACAAGGATGTCCCCCCGAACCCGGCTCGCGGCTAGATCCAACTGGGCATCCACATTCGCTGCTGCCATTCGTTGTACGGCAGCAGTTCGCCCGTCCAAACTGGGTAGAGCCACCAGGCCACCACGACGACGGCTCCTACGAGCACGACGAGCGCGATCATCCCGCGCTTACGTCGCAGCGCGCTTGCTGTCTCGGGCCCGAGTAGCGCAGCCGCCGACATTGCAAGCGCAATGGCAATGAACGGAGTGAAGACCACGGTGTAGAACGTGAAAACCGTGCGATTGAGGTAGAGCATCCATGGCAGCCAACCAGCGGCGATGCCCACAAGCACTGCAGCTGAGCGCCAATCGCGTTTGCCGAGCCAACGCCAGAGTTGGTGGAACGTAGCGAGAATTGCGGCCCACCAGATCACCGGATTGCCAAGGGCCAGTACTTCGGCAGCGCAGTTGTCTGTGGGGCAGCCTTGAGTGCCGTCCGTGACGTTGTTCCAATAGAAGGAAGTGGGTCTGGCTTGCAGCAGCCATCCCCATGGGTTGCTGGCATACGCGTGTTCAGTTGTCAGTCCGACATGGAAGTTCCACATCTCGGAGTGGTAGTGCAGGAGTGAGCTCAACGCAGCGATGACGCCAGTGCCAGCTGTCCAATTGCGGTCGTAGCCGTCATCGCTGATGAACCAACCGATCCAGGAGCTCAGATAGGTCGCCACAATGATGGTGCCCGACACAATCACTGTGACGGGAAGGTCTCGGGCGAGCGTTGCGCGCCAAGGGCGCTCGACCCCGATTGCACGGCGAGCGGAGATGTCCCAAACCAGTGACATCAGGATGAATGCGAAGGCGAACCAGATGCCAGACCACTTCACACTGCAGCCGAGTCCGAGCGCAAACGCAGCTGCCCAACGCCAAGGACGTCTGCCGAGTTTTGGACCCCAAGTGCTTGCTGTCAATCCCTCCTGACTGATCATGCTTGCAAGCCGACCGCGCACATGATCGCGGTCGATTAGCAAACAGCCGAAGGCGATGAGCACAAAGAAGCCGAGCATGATGTCGAGCAGCCCGGTGCGGCTCATCACAATGTGCATACCATCGAGCGCCACAAAGAGTCCGGCCAACAAGCCAACCAGATTGGATCGGGTGAGCCTTCGCGCAATGCGTGCGGTCAGAAGGACCGAGATGATGCCAACGATGGCCACGGAAATGCGCCAACCCGTTGGCGTGGCTCCAAGGGTGAGCTCCCCCAGACCGATGATCCATTTGCCCAGTGGTGGATGGACGACGAATGCGACTGATCCATTGAAGATGTCGACCGTGTGCCAGTTGCCGTCAGAATTGAGCAGAATCTTGTCGGAGTCCGAAACCGTTGCCCGCTCCACTCCAAAGCGCAGCAGGGCGAGAGCGTCCTTGGGGTAGTAAGTCTCGTCAAAGATCACTGCGTGCGGTTGACCTAGGTTCCAGAGCCGTAGAACGGCACCGATGGCGGTGACAAGGAGCGCGCTTAGCCATCCTGAGGACTGTGGCATCGGAGGTACGAGTCGCTTCGCAATCGAGGCGGTATCCCTGGCCACAAGCACCTGGTCATCGTAGGTGGATGGGAAGATGCAGCGTGGCTGAGGCAGATGAGAGTCCAAACGATGGGCACGGGAACGCGATCGGCCGGATAGTTCTTGCGGCCACACCGCTTGGCAATGTCGGTGATGCTTCGGCTCGTCTGATTGCGCTGCTCGAAACCGCCGATGTCATTGCCGCAGAGGACACACGACGGCTCCGAAGGCTCGCTGATGGCCTGGGAGTCACACTTGGCGGTCGCGTGGTGTCCTACTACGACGCCAATGAAAAGCAGCGAGCAGTGGAGTTAGTCGATGCCGCGCTTGCGGGTGCGGTGGTGCTCGTCGTCACCGATGCCGGCATGCCCTCGGTGAGCGATCCGGGCTATCGCGTGGTTGCCGAGGCTGTTTCCAGAGGGGTGCCCATCACCGCTGCTCCTGGCCCATCGGCGGTATTGATGGCGCTGGCCGTATCGGGGCTGCCTGTGGATCGCTTCTGCTTCGAGGGCTTCCTGCCGCGCAAGTCCGGTGAGCGGCAGGCGCGCATTCATGGGCTCACTTCAGAGGCGCGAACGATGGTGTTTTTCGAAGCGCCCCATCGGCTCGAAGCGATGCTCGCAGCGCTCGCGACCGGCCTTGGCCCTGATAGATCAGCGGCCGTATGCCGGGAACTCACCAAGACCTATGAAGAGGTGATCCGCGGGAGTTTGGAATCTCTGGCTAATTGGGCAGCCGAAGGTGTGCGCGGGGAATGCACTGTGGTGGTTTCGGGCGCATCGGCCGATGAACTGCGCGCTGCCCGCGGTCTAGTCACCCCGGGAGAGTGGGTTGTCGAGGTGCACCGACGCGAGGGTCTGGGCACTGATCGCAAATCGGCCATTGCTGAGGTGGCTCGCGAGGTCGGAGTCGCACGCCGAGAGGTCTATGACGCAGTCATCCAATCGAAGGCCGCCCAACCGTAGGATCGCGCCATGGCTTCGTTGGACCCCTCGGCTCGCTTCTATGTGACTACGCCGATCTATTACGTCAACGATGCCCCGCACATCGGCCACGCCTACACGACCACAGCAGGTGATTTCCTGACTCGCTGGCATCGCCAAAGGGGCGAGGATGTCTGGTACCTCACGGGCGTCGACGAGCACGGGACCAAGGTTCAGCGGGCTGCTGATTCCGGCGGAGTCACCCCGCACCAGTGGGTGGATCGCTTGGTGGAGTCCGAATGGCTCCCAGTGTTGAAAACCGTGGACGCGGCAAACGATGACTTCATTCGTACGACTGAGCATCGGCATTTGGTCTCAGTTCAGAAGTTCTGGGAAGCGGTTCGCGACAACGGATTCGTCTACGCGGCGCCATACGAAGGTCCGTATTGCGTTGGTTGTGAAGAGTTCAAATTTGCCGCCGATCTCGTTCCTGGCACTGGAGAGTATGAAGGCGAGCAGGTCTGCCCGATTCATGGTCGCCCAGTTGAGCATGTGATCGAGGACAACTGGTTCTTCAAGTTGTCAGCATTCGGCGAGCGACTGATCGCGCATTACGAAGCGCATCCTGAAGCTGTTCAGCCGCCGAGCGCATATAACGAGGTGATGAGCTTCCTTCGCGGTGGCTTGGTCGACATCTCGATGTCTCGTTCGAGTGTGAGTTGGGGCGTTCCGTTGCCATGGGACACCAAGCAGGTGGTCTACGTCTGGTTTGACGCGCTGGTGAACTACTTGACGGCAGTGGGTTATGGCGAGGATGCAGATTCTGAGGCGGGCGAGCAGTTCGCGAGGACCTGGCCTGCCGATGTGCATCTCGTCGGCAAGGACATCCTGCGTTTTCATGCAATCTACTGGCCCGCCATGCTGATGGCCGCTGATCTTCCCTTGCCCAAGCAGGTGTTCGCCCATGGCTGGCTGCTCGTGGGTGGCGAGAAGATGTCCAAGAGCAAGCTCACTGGCATTGCACCCTCGCAGATCATTGATCACTTCGGTTCCGATGCTTTCCGGTACTACTTCATGCGTTCGATCCAGTTCGGCCAGGACGGCTCCTTCTCATGGGAGGAGATGAGCGCGCGCTACACCGCTGAATTGGCCAACGGACTGGGCAATCTCGCTTCGCGCGGGACCGCAATGGTGAATCGCTATTGCGAAGGACTGCTCCCAGCAGCGGGTGAGCAAGGCGTGGCAGAGCAGGCGTTGAGTGATCACCTTGCGCGCGTTGTCGATGAGGCCGATGCGGCCATGGATCTGCTGGATTTCTCAGCAGCCATTGTTGCGATCAAAGGCTTTGTTGATGCAGTGAACATGTACGTGACTGAGCAAGAGCCTTGGGTTCTAGCGAAGGATGAATCACAGTTGGCTCGTCTGCACACTGTGCTCTATGCCATTTGTGAATCGCTGCGGGCGATGGCTGTGCTCTATTACCCGTTGATGCCCAAGGCGATGGACGATCTGTGGTCACAAGTTGGCGCAGAGGCGACCCTCGGTGCTATTGGCGAACAACGCATTGGTGATGTCGCGCGCTGGGGTCAGCTGGTTGAGGGCACGCTGATCACCAAGGGCGCGGGCTTGTTCCCAAGGCTGGAGGAGGTTGGCGAATGACGGTCGCCCCTCCCGAACAACTCGCGGTGCCCGTCATTGATACCCACTGCCACCTTGATATTCACGATCGGCATCTGCATGGTGGCGAATTTCCAGATCCAGATTCGCTCATCGATTTGGCCACATCGGTTGGGGTGACACGAATCGTCCAGATCGGTTGCGATCTTGAATCGGCGCGACTTTCCATCGCCCTTGCGCACACTCGTCCGTCGCTTGTTGTTGGGGTTGGCCTGCACCCGAACGAAGCTCCGCGCATATTTGTTAACGAAGGGCGCGAGGCTCTTGAAGCCGCGTATGTCGCGATCGAGGAGATGGCCGCTGACGAAGTTGTGCGTGCTGTGGGTGAAACAGGGCTTGACTACTTTCGTACCGAAGAAGCACTGCGCGCAATCCAGCAAGAGTCATTCCGCAGGCACATCAGCATCGCCAAGAAACTCAACAAGACCTTGGTCATTCATGATCGCGAATCACATGAGGATGTGATCGACATTCTCATGGGTGAGGGTGCACCCGAGCGGGTTGTCTTCCATTGTTTCAGTGGTGATGCGGCTATGGCGCGCCTGTGTGCAGGGCAGGGTTGGTTCATTTCATTTGCGGGCGTTGTCACCTTCAAGCCAGCTCAGGATTTGCGCGATGCTGCTGCAATCGTGCCCAATGAATTGATTCTGGTTGAAACGGACGCTCCCTATCTGACGCCGGTTCCTCATCGTGGCAAGCCGAATGCCTCCTATCTCATGCCACACACGGTGCGCACTCTGGCTCAGGTGCGCGGAACTGACGAAGCTGCCCTTGGTGCCTTGCTGTGGGCAAACGCCCAGCGCGCATTCGGAACCTGGTGACCGAACTCCTTGGTGCCCGCGAGATCCGAGCGCTGGCGGTGAGATTGGATCTTCGTCCGACCAAGAGGCGCGGCCAGAACTTCGTCATTGATCCCAATACCGTGCAACGCATTGTGCGCTTGGCCGAGTTGGCGCAGGGCTGCTCGGTGCTTGAGATCGGACCAGGGCTCGGCAGTTTGACCCTCGCACTCCTGCAGGCGGGTCATCCTGTCGTGGCAGTCGAAATCGAATCGGTACTGGCTACGCAACTCCCACTCACAGCAGCCGAACACCTGCCTGAGCGAGCAGCGGATCTGCGCGTGATCGAAGCAGATGCTCTGCATGTCACTGAGCTCCCAGTGTCGGTGCAGGCACTTGTAGCAAATCTTCCGTACAACATCTCAGTTCCAGTCCTGTTGCACTATCTCCAGCATTTTCCTGATATCGAACGAATGTTGGTGATGGTCCAAAAGGAGGTTGCTGATCGACTCGCAGCCGGCCCGGGCTCGCGGGTGTATGGAGCTCCGAGCGTGAAGGCTCGTTGGTTTGGCTCCCTTGAACTTGTTGGAACCGTTGGTCGCACTGTGTTCTGGCCGGAGCCCAACATCGATTCAGGGCTGGTTCGGCTTGTGCGCACCGCGCCTCCGCCCTGTGCGGTATCCCGCAAGGAAGTGTTCGCAGTCGTGGATGCAGCATTTGGGCAACGTCGTAAGTCATTGCGTGGAGCGCTGGCGCAATTTGCTGGCTCGCCAGATCTCGCGGAGTCAGCGCTGCGGGCCGCTCAGATTGATCCGGCTGCGCGTGGCGAGACTCTTGATGTCGTGCAGTTCGCCCGACTTGCGGAGTGCCTACTCCGCGGGTGAGTTCAGAATGAACATCAGCAGGACTTAGCCTTCAAGGCATGGCCGGTAACAAGGTGAGCGTCAGCGTTCCCGCAAAGGTCAATCTCCAACTCTGTGTTGGTCCTCGACGAGCCGATGGCTTTCATGAGCTTGCGACGGTCTTCCATGCTGTTGGGCTGCACGATGAAGTCTCTGTTCGCTCCAGCGCTGCAGGCAGCGGTATTGCCATTTCTTGCGCGGGCGAGGGCAATGCCGAGGTTCCCCTGGATTCGAGCAACCTGGCATGGCGGGCTGCAGAACTGCTTGCAGAGTTCGCGCGGCTTGCACCCGATGTAGAGATCACAATCAACAAGAACATCCCAGTGGCTGGTGGCATGGCCGGTGGCAGTGCTGATGCGGCGGCCACGCTGTTGGCTTGCGATGCTCTCTGGAAATTGGATTCCCCGCGATCAGTGCTCGACAATCTGTGTGCCGAGCTTGGCTCAGACGTCACCTTTGCCCTGCATGGCGGCACTGCAATTGGAACTGGCAGGGGAGAGCAGCTGACCGGGGTGCTCGCGCAGGGAACCTTCCATTGGGTCTTTGCGCTGTCTGGCGAGGGGCTTTCGACTGCGGCCGTCTATGAAGAATGCGATCGGCTCCGGGTGGGCGAAGAAGTACCGTCACCATCCGTATCGGAGTCACTGATGCACGCACTTCGCGCTGGCGATCCGGTACTGCTCGGCAAATCCCTTCAGAATGATCTTCAGCCCGCTGCGTTTTCCTTGCGGCCTGCGCTAAGGCGAGTCATCGAAGCCGGGGAGGAAGCAGGGGCCCTTGGCGGCATCGTTTCGGGCAGCGGCCCAACATGCGCATTTCTGGCCCGAACCGCAGAACAAGCCCTCGACATTGCTGTCAGCCTGACCTCTACCGGCCTCGTGCGTTCAGTGAAGAGAACTTCAGGGCCGGTGCCAGGCGCGCGAATCAGTTAGCGGGACTTGCTGATCAACTTGGGCTTGGGCTCCATATTTCCCAAGCCATTCCAGGCGAGGTTGACGACATTGGCAACCATCTCGTCCTTCTTTGGCTTGCGCTCATCGAGCCACCACTGACCAGTGAGCGCAACCATGCCGACGAGCATTTGCGAATACATCGGGGCGAGTTTGGTGTTGATCTTGTGCGCCTTGAACTGCGCTGCAAGCAGATCTTGTACGTGCGCGGCGATGTCGCTGATGACACTGGCGAAGGAAGGGGAGTGCTGCAGACCGACGAGTTGGCTGTCAGGCTCGCGCATCGTGGGGGCATCGCGCACCAGAATGCGGAAGCCGTCGGGGTCGGCCTCGATGTAGTCGAACAGCGCCATTGCTGCACGCTCGAGCAGGATGCGCGCGTTCATCGGGGTGTCATCGGTGGGGTTGAGCGCTTCGCTGATGGTCAGCAGCAGGTCGTTCATCTCGCGGTCAACGATCACTGCGTAGAGGCCTTCCTTGCCACCGAAATGCTCATAGACCACTGGCTTTGAAACATCTGCCTTGGCCGCAATCTCCTCAACACTGACTGACTCGAAGCCCTTGGCCGCGAACAGCCGACGAGCAATGGCGATCAATTGTTCGCGACGTTCATTGCCCGTCATGCGCACGCGCTCGCGAGGCGCAAGTGGACGGGGCTGATGCAGTTCGGAGACGGAGTCGAGGAGGATGTCAGGTATTGCCATGCCTATGCCGGCTTCTGGTACCCGCGGATTCGGTGTGCCAAGGCCGGGTCAACCAGCTTGGCCTCGAGTCGCTCGGGCTTGGGCCAGCGGACGTCGCTGGCCAGATGGAGTCGCTCCATCGTACGGATGAAGATGGCAGCGAGATCGATCTGTCCCTTGAGCACTCCGTGACGGGCGGAGGTGGGCTCGGCGTGGTGCAGGCTGTGCCAGGACTCGCCGCAGGACGGAATCGCCAGCCACCACACGTTGGTCGAGAGGTCACGGGACTTGAAGTGGTGCTTGCCCCAGATGTGGCAGGCCGAGTTGATCCCCCATGTCACGTGATGGACGAAGGCGACGCGTACGAGCCCGGCCCAGAAGAAGGCGGTGATGGCTCCGGCCCATGACCAAGTGATCAGACCGCCGAGGACAGCGGGCAGCAACAGGGATCCGGCTACGAGCGCGGGGTACCACTTGGTGAGCAGCTCAAGGTCGGGGTCGTTCTGGATGTCGGGTGAGTATTGGGCAACAGGAGTCTGCTCCTTGTCGAACAACCAGCCGACGTGCGAGTGCCAGAAGCCCTTGAGCAGCGAGCCGCGGACGTCGCCCTCGAGCCACGGCGAGTGCGGGTCGCCCGGTATATCGGAGTACTTGTGATGCTTGCGGTGATCGGCAACCCACTGCGAGATGGAACCCTCGAGCGCGAAGGAGCCCATGATCGCAAGCATGAACTTGATGCCGCGACCGGCCTTGAACGACCCGTGGGTGAAGAAGCGGTGGTAGCCAACAGTGATGCCCAGGCCGGTGATGGCCCAGAATAGAATGAACAGCGCAATGTCGACCCACGAGAGCCAGCCGCCCCAGGCCACGGGAATGGCGGCCAGCACGGCCAGGAATGGCACGGCGAGGAAGACGCCGATGGTGATGCGCATCGAGAGGCCTTGCGACTGCATCAGTTCGTCAGGGCCCTCCAAGGGAGCGGAGTCAATTGGGTCTGCGGACGGTGAAACCATCATTTGCGAGCTCCTTAGCTCGAGGCGGGTCGCAAGTCAGAAGACCTACGGTTGCGTAAGTTACGGTAGCGTAACCACGGCGCGGCTGCAAGCCAACGACACGCCCTTATCGTGTGACGCTGATCATTCCCGGGTCGTCTAGCGGCAGGACAGCGGACTTTGAATCCGTCAACGGTGGTTCGATCCCACCCCCGGGAGCTTCAGTGCCGCTCAGCCCAGCCGGACTCGTAGATCAGTTGATGATGTCTCCATGCTCATCATCGCGGATAGCAGCCAGCCGATCGCGCCAGGCCCGGAGAGCCTGGGGACTTAGCCTCGTCCAGTCGGTCACTTCGTACAGGATTTTGATCGGTTCGGTGCTTCGGTAGGAGCGGGTTGGGTTGCCAGGGAACTTCTTGTCGGTCACGTTTGGGTCGTCTTCAAATGAGCCCGTTGGCTCAACGACGTACACACGCGGAGCCGCCTCGCCTGCCGCGAGCTCCGCGGCAAGTCCTGCCCCATCACGCAGCGCTGAGAAGTAGATGTGGTTCATCACGATTTCGGGCCGGTAGTTCGACCGGAAGCCGGCTGTGAGGAGATCGCCCTGACGCAGTTCGGCCTTCGTGCCATGGAAGAACGGGCCCTCATCCAGCACTTCACTCACAGCGAAAGCATATGAGGACAAGACTTGCAGGCCCTAAGGTCGGATGATCCCCGGGCTGGACTGAACGTTGACGCTGTCCGCAGTGATTCGATCTGCGCACCGGGGGCTCGACGCCTATGGGAGGAACGCAGTGGATCAGCTAGATCGGGTCGTAGATGTGGCTGGAGCGCCAATTCGCTACAGCGTCAGCGGCCAGGGCACAACAACGATCGCGTTGACTCATGGCTTCCGGGCCCATCATCTGTGGTGGGCGGCCGTGGAGCCCTTGCTGGCCAAGAAGTATCAGGTGGTGCAACTGGACATCAGCGGCAGCGGCGACAGCGGCCACCGTGAGCGATACAGCATCGAAACCTGGGGGCAAGAGGTCAACGCCGTTCTCGCCGACGCTGGAATTGAGCGAGCCATGCTCGTGGGCCACAGTCTGGGCGGCACTTCAGTGGTGATGGCTGCCACCCAAGAGCCAGATCGAGCTATTGGAGTCATCCTGTTCGACACCTTCATTGAGGGGGAGGGGCGATTTCGCCCGATTGGAGCTGCTGCTTCAGCCCCTGTGCGGGTCTACCCAAGCCGTGAAGACGGCGAGGCTCGTTTCCGCTTGATGCCGACCCAAGAAGACGTCGATCCTGAGATTCTGGCTCGAATTGCTGCCTATGGGGTCAAGGAGATACCTGAGGGTTGGACCTGGAAATTCGATCAGATCGTCGCTCCGGTGATCGACGAAGAGCTGTTCAACGCCAGCATTGCCGGCCTCACGGTTCCCTTTCACTATGTTCACGCCGGCCAAAGCGCCGTGGTCAAGCCTGAAGTGGTGCCCTTCCTTCTCGGCTTCGCACCTGATGGCTCGGAGTACACCTTGGTGCCGGGCGCGCATCACCATGTGCCGCTGTCGCACCCGGAGATCTGCGCCCAAATCATCGAGGAATACGCGACTTTATGGACGGCTACTGCGTGAATCGCAGGCAACCTGTTCGGACACCAATCGAGCAGATACGCTCCTGAGTCGTGACACGTCCCGCAGCAGTGGTCATCCTCGCCGCAGGCGAGGGCAAGCGCATGCGTTCGGCCACTCCCAAAGTTCTTCACCAGGTCGCCGGGCGTTCACTGCTTGGCCACGTGCTTGAAGCCGCGGCAGCTCTGGACCCTGAACATGTAGTGGTCGTCGTTGGTAATGGCCGTGAGGCTGTGGTCGCGCACGTAGAAGAAATCGCACCGTGGGCCTTGACAGTGGTGCAGGAAACTCAACAAGGCACCGGCCATGCTGTTCGCATTGCCTTGGGTGAACTCGAACAGCGCGGCATCAGTCTTGGCGATGCACCAGTGGTCGTACTCACTGGCGATACGCCATTGCTCACGGGATTGACTCTTCAGACGCTGATGGTCACGCATCTGGAGTCGGCCGCCCACGCCACGGTGCTTACCGCTCGTCTCACTGACCCTGCGGGCTATGGCCGAGTGATTCGCGATGAGGCACAGACGGTTCTGCGCATCGTTGAGCACAACGATGCCTCAGAAACTGATCTCGAAGTCGATGAAGTCAATTCCGGCATGTATTGCTTCGCAACGGCTGATCTCGTTCGCTTGCTTGCCAAGGTCACTACCAACAATACGCAAGGCGAGGAGTACCTGACGGACGTCATCGGCTTGCTGCGCGATGAAGATGCGTTTGTCGCAGCGTCCCTCTGTGCGACGCCAAGTGAGATCCTGGGCGTGAACGACCGCTATCAGTTGGCTCAGGCTGCGGCAGTCATGCGCGATCGCATCAACGAGCAGTGGATGCGTGCCGGCGTTGCGATCCTGGACAGTGCGACAACCTGGCTTGACGTCGATGTCGAGTTGGAGCCCGATGTCACGATTCTGCCGAACACCACCATGACCGGACCGACCTCGGTTGCACGTGGGGCTCGCATTGGGCCCGGCACCACTCTCGCCTCTTGCGAGATTGGCGAGAACACCTACGTCATCCACACCTGGGCGCAACTGGCCGTCATCGGCGCAGATTCGGCTGTCGGTCCGTACACCTATTTGCGTCCTGGGACCGTGATGGGCAATCACACCAAGGCTGGCGCCTTTGTCGAGATCAAGAACACCAATGTCGGCGATGACTCAAAGGTGCCGCACCTCAGTTATGTCGGCGATGGAGATATCGGTGTTGGTTCCAACATCGGCGCCTCCACCGTGTTCGTCAATTACGACGGCGTTGCAAAGCACCGCACTGTCATTGGTGATCACGTTCGCATCGGAAGCGACACCATGCTCGTTGCTCCCGTGAGTGTGGGCGACGGCGCGTACACGGCCGCTGGCTCAGTCATCACCGAGGATGTGCCACCAGGAGCAATTGCCATTGCTCGTGGGCAGCAACGCAATGTTCTGGACTGGGTCCTTCGCCGCCGCCCAGGTTCTCCCGCGGCCAAGGCAGCTGAGGCTGCGCAAAGAAATCAGGAGGAAGCGTGACCCTGCAAGTGGTTCCCAACCAAAAGCGCATGGTGCTACTCGCAGGACGTTCACACCCTGAGTTGGCCGAGGAGGTAGCCAAGAATCTCGGCATCCCATTGGGGCGCACCTTGGCCTATGACTTCGCCAACGGTGAGATCTTCGTGCGCTTCCAGGAGTCAGTGCGCGGCTGCGACGCCTTCATCATGCAGAGCCACACTGAGCCGATCAACAAGTGGATCATGGAACAACTGATCATGGTCGACGCATTGAAGCGAGCGTCGGCAAAGCGCATCACGGTCATCATGCCGTTCTACGGCTATGCCCGGCAGGACAAGAAGCATCGTGGCCGCGAGCCCATCTCTGCTCGCCTGATCGCCGATCTGTTCAAGACTGCTGGCGCCGACCGCTTGATGACCGTTGATCTGCACACCTCGCAGATTCAGGGCTTCTTCGATGGACCCGTCGACCATCTCTTCTCGTTGCCGCTGCTGGCTCGACATGTCCGTGAGCGCTTGGACAACTCAAGCATCACGGTTGTCTCGCCAGATGCCGGACGAGTTCGCGTGGCCGAGCGCTGGACCGATGTGTTGGGTGCTCCACTTGCAATCATCCACAAGCGCCGCGATCCGGATGTGCCCAACCAGGTCAAGGTCCTCGAAGTGGTCGGTGACGTTCGCGATCGCCTCTGTGTCGTGGTTGACGACATGATCGATACCGGTGGCACGATCGTGAAGGCCGCTGAAACTCTCTTCGAGTACGGAGCCAAGGAAGTCATCGTGGCCGCCACTCACGCGATTCTCAGTGACCCGGCACGCGAGCGCCTCCAGAACTCGGCGATCTCAGAGGTGGTGGTGACCAACACCCTGCCGATTGCCGAGGAGAAGATGTTCCCTAAGCTCACGGTCCTTTCGATCGCGCCGATCTTGTCTCAGGCGATTACCGAGGTGTTCACCGACGGCTCAGTCACGAGCATGTTTGAGGACAGCCCGGATTCGGAAACTGTCTCCTCGCACTGATACGATCTTGCCTCTCCTCGGCGAGGGTGCCAAACAGCACCGTGATCGACGAAGGTCAGCGCCCAATAGCGCTCTGCCGAGGCGCACTGACCACCGATCGAGGAGTTTCACGTGTTACAGGTAGACATCACCGCCCAGTCCCGTTCAGATTTCGGTAAGGGTGCTGCGCGCCGTCTGCGTCGTGAAGGCTTGGTTCCTGCCGTGCTCTACGGCCAGGGTTCAGAGCTCGTGCACATCGCACTTCCCAACCACGATCTTGATCTTGCTCTGCGCAAGTCGCACGTGGTGTTCTCGCTGCATTTTGATGGCAAGACCATCATCGCCAAGCCCCGCGATATTCAGCGCGAGCCAGTGAAGCGCTACATCGAGCATGTTGATCTCATCATCATCACCGCATCTGAGGCACAGGCTCGCAATGACGAGGCCGTGGCAGATATCGCCGCCGCTGTTGCTGCGGCACAAGCTGCCGAAGAGGCAATCAGCATCGCTGCTGCCGCTGGCGAGTTCGACGAGCCTGTAGCTGAAGAGGCGACCCCAGCGGAGTAGTCGATGACCTGGATGATTGTCGGGCTCGGCAATCCTGGTCCGGAGTATGCGAACACCCGGCATAACGCTGGCGTCTTCGTCGTTGATGAACTCGCAGTTCGAATGCGAGGCATCTTGGGTCGACATAAGCGAGCAATGGCCGCGGTTCTTGAAGCTCGAGTAGGTAGTCCCGGATCTGATGAACGGGTAGTGCTCGTCGAGCCTTGGTCGTTCATGAATGCATCAGGCGGCCCAGTGAAGGCGCTCATGAGTTTCTACGACATTGATATCGAGCACCTCGTCGTTGTACATGACGAACTTGATCTGCCGTTTGGCACTGTGCGGGTGAAACTGGGTGGCGGCGACGGCGGGCACAATGGACTCAAGAGTCTGCGCAGTTCGCTTGGATCAGGTGAGTTTGCTCGAGTTCGCTTTGGGATCGGTCGTCCTTCGGGTCGGCAGGATCCGGCTGAGTTCGTGCTCAAGCCTTTCGCGGGAACCGAGCGCGAGGAGATTCCGGAAATTGTGAGCCGTTGTGCAGATGCGGTGGAGACACTGGTGTTGCGAGGCGTGGACCACGCGCAGAATCAATTCAATGGAGGACGAGATGACCAAGCTCAGTGACGCGGAGCTCTCCTCGCTCATCGCGCAGCAAGCGGGTCAGGTGCTCCTTCAACTGCGTGACTCCTTTGGCACCCTTGATCCAAGCGACAAGGAGCAGGCCGACTCGCTGCGCAAGCAAGGCGATCGCGTCGCCCATGAGTTGCTCGCCGCCGCTCTGGGAGAGCATCGCCCGCAGGATGCCTTGCTGAGTGAAGAGGGCGCGGACAACGCCGACAGGCTCGATGCCACCAGACTCTGGATCGTTGATCCACTTGACGGTACTTGGGAGTACGGACAGGGCCGCAAGGATTTTGCGGTGCATGTTGCGCTGTGGGAGCCAGCCGAAAAGCGGCTTTCGGCGTGCACTGTTGATCTGCCGGCACAGGGAATCTGCCGTTCAATGCTGGATGTCGTGCCAACAGAACCGGTGTTCCCGACCGATCGCCCAGTTCGCGTCGTCGCCTCACGCACTCGACCGCCGGCCAATCTCGGTCTGACT
The DNA here is from genome assembly GCA_030650795.1 of Actinomycetota bacterium. NCBI lineage: Bacteria > Bacillati > Actinomycetota > Actinomycetota bacterium. Next base: position 144,049 of record JAUSDJ010000023.1, on the reverse strand, counting down.
CTGGCCAGCCTTGGGGGAAGGCTTGCGGCCGCCGGCTTGAACCAGCACGGAGTCGAGCTGCTCGATGTTGGCTCAGTTGGTGCGAAGGTGAACGAGCTGGTCTCTGGCCGGGCCGAGATCTACGTGCACGACACCGGTTTCTACGAGTGGGATGTTGCGGCCCCGTACGGAATCGCCAAGCACTACGGCTTCGTGCCCTCACACACCAATGGCGATGAGATCGAGTTCAATCACATGCCACCCTGGGTACCCAACCTGCTCGTGTCGCACCCAGTGATCGTTGACTACGTTCGCGATGTGCTCGCGGAGGCTGCACGCGAGTGAGCCTGAGCGGATTACTCCAGACGCTTGCGCGAGCCGATTCCTTTCGTGCCGTCCGCGAGCAGGCCTTTGCCGGCGGACGCATTGCTTCGCCACGCGCGGTCCAACCGATTCTTGCGGCACTCCTCGCCGCTCCAAGACCCGTTGGTGCACAACGTCGATTGCTCGTGGTCACGGCGACCGGTCAAGAGGCCGAAGATCTTGCGGCAACGGTGCGGGGATTGGTGCCAGGCCTGGAGATCGCTGTGCTGCCTTCGTGGGAGACCCTCCCTCATGAGCGGATGTCGCCTTCTTCGGACACCATCGGTCGTCGAGTAGCCATACTTCGCCGCCTTGCTCATCCAGATGATTCTGATCCGCTCTTGCGTTCTATCGACGTTGTGGTGGCATCAGTGCGGGCAGTTGTGCAGCCGATCGCTGGCGGCCTTGGAGATGTCGAGCCAGTGCGACTTCGAGTGGGCGACGAGTACGACCTTTTCGCACTAGTGCAGCGGCTGGTTGAACTCGGCTATGAGCGCATGGATCTCGTGGAGAGGCGTGGTCAGATCGCGGTGCGCGGAGGCATCCTCGATGTATTCCCACCGAACTCTGAACATCCACTTCGTGTTGAGTTCTGGGGGGATGCTGTTGAAGAGATCAGGTCCTTCACCGTCACTGACCAGCGCTCGCTGGACAACGCTCCCGATGGCTTGTTCGCACCGCCGGTGCGCGAACTTCTCCTCACTGATGCGGTGCGGGCGCGAGCAGCAAAACTTGCGCAGGACAATTCTTCGATCCACGACATCTGCGCACAACTGGCTGAAGGCGTGACCATGGATGGCATGGAGGCGCTGATTCCAGTGCTCACGGAAAAAGTTGAGCCGCTGATCTCCTTCCTGCCCGATTCGACCTCCGTCGTGCTCATTGATCCAGAACGAGTGCGCACCCGCGCTCACGATCTGGTGCGCACGGCTGATGAATTTCTCGCGGCGTCCTGGCATAACGCCACAGTCGGCAATAAAGCGCCGATTGATCTTTCGGGATCGAACTTCTTCTCCCTTGATGAAGTACGAGATCAGGCGCTGCGTCGCGAATTGCCCTGGTGTGAACTCACCCCCTTGTTCATGGATGAGTCCCTTGATCTTGACGCCGGCCTGTCCGTCGCGGCTTCAGGCATTGAGATCTATCGCGGCGAAGTGACCAGGGCCATTGAAGACATGCGCAAGTGGACGACTTCTGGTCAGGCAGTTGTGCTGGTGAGTGAGGGACACGGATCGGCGGAAAGGCTCGCTGAATCCCTGGCCACCGAAGGCGTCGCATGCGTGTTCGCCGAGTCACTCCTTGACAGCCCCTCACCCTTGATCGTGACGGTCACGGTCGGCTCCTTGGAGCATGGCTTTGTCGCGCCTGAGAGCTCGCTGATTGTGATCACGGAGCGCGACCTCGTGGGCCAGCGAGCCTCCACAAAGGACATGCGCAAGCTCCCATCGCGGCGACGTCGAGCAATCGATCCGCTGACTTTGGTTGCTGGCGATTTTGTGGTGCATGAACAGCATGGTGTTGGCCGCTATGTCGAAATGATGCAGCGCGAAGTTGGCGGAGCCACGCGCGAGTACCTCGTGCTGGAATACGCGGCAAGCAAGCGCGGTCAACCTGCTGATCGATTGTTCGTTCCAACAGATCAACTCGATGGCGTGACGAAATATGTTGGCGGCGAGATGCCAAGTGTCCATCGACTCGGCGGCGCTGATTGGCAGAAGACCAAAGGCCGAGCGCGCAAGGCAGTCAAAGAGATCGCTGGCGAATTGATTCGCCTCTACGCCTCACGCCAAGCCTCTGTTGGCTACGCGTATGGCCCAGATACACCTTGGCAGCGCGAGTTGGAAGATGCCTTCGCCTATGTCGAGACTCCCGATCAGTTGATGTGCATCGACGAGGTCAAGCAGGACATGGAACGAGCGGTGCCCATGGATCGTTTGATCTGTGGCGACGTTGGCTACGGCAAGACCGAGATTGCCGTTCGCGCAGCATTCAAGGCCGTGCAAGACGGCAAGCAAGTCGCCGTGCTTGTTCCCACCACCTTGCTCGTTCAACAGCATGTGTCCACCTTCGGCGAGCGCTACGGCTCCTTTCCGATCAAGGTTGGCGCACTTTCGCGCTTCAACACTGACAAGGAAGCCAAAGCGGTGCTCGCCGGAGTCGCCGATGGAACTGTTGATGTCGTGATCGGCACGCATCGCCTGCTTACTCCTGATGTGCGCTTCAAGGATCTTGGCCTAGTGATTCTCGACGAAGAACAACGATTTGGCGTCGAGCACAAAGAGCATCTCAAGGCTCTGCGTTCCAATGTCGATGTGCTCGCCATGTCGGCCACCCCAATTCCGCGAACTCTCGAGATGGCGGTGACCGGAATTCGCGAGATGTCCGTCATCCAGACCCCGCCCGAAGAGCGTCACCCGGTTCTCACCTTTGTCGGGCCCTATGACGAAAAGCAGATCTCGGCAGCAATTCGCCGTGAGCTGCTTCGCGATGGTCAGGTGTTCTTCGTGCACAACCGGGTGGATTCAATCGAACGGGTAGCCAGCCGGCTTCGCGATCTCATTCCGGAAGCGCGTATTGCCATCGCGCACGGTCAGATGGGCGAGCAGGCCTTGGAAAGCGTGATTGTTGATTTCTGGGAGCGATCGGTCGATGTGCTTGTCTGCACGACGATCGTCGAATCTGGTATTGACATCGCCAATGCCAATACCTTGATTGTGGACCGCGCCGACATGTTCGGACTTTCGCAGCTCCATCAACTTCGTGGTCGCGTTGGTCGCGGTCGCGAACGTGCGTACGCGTATTTCCTGTACAACCCGGAAAAGCCGATGACCGAAACCGCACACGAGCGACTGGCGACCATTGCCCAACACACTGATCTCGGCTCGGGCATGCAGATCGCTTTGAAGGATCTTGAGATTCGCGGGGCCGGAAACCTGCTCGGAGGTGAGCAGAGCGGGCACATCGCAGATGTCGGCTTCGATCTCTATGTACGTCTGGTCGGTGAAGCACTGGCTGAGTACAAGGGGGAGTCTGCTGTGGAGCATGCCGAGATGCGCGTCGAGCTTCCGCTTGAGGCCCACATCCCTCATGACTACATCGGGCACGAGCGCCTTCGGCTGGAGGCTTACAAGCGGCTTGCTGACGCCATGAGCAATGAGGCTGTTGACGAGGTGTTTGCCGAGCTCACTGACCGCTATGGCCCGGTGCCAGCGCCAGTTGAGACTCTGTTGGCGGTCGCCAGGCTCCGGGTGCTTGCCCGCAGAGCCGGCTTGACCGAAATCGTGGCCCAGGGCAATGGTGTCCGGTTCCAACCAGTGGAACTCCCAGAGTCCGCCCAGATGCGGCTGACCCGCCTGTACCCGAACACTCTTATCAAGGGTGCGGTCAATACGATCGTGGTGCCGAGGCCGAAGACCGCCCATGTGGGTGGACAAGCGGTGCGAGGTACCGACCTGCTTGATTGGGTGGCGGAGTTCATTCGCGCTACGTTGCCCTTGACCCTCGAATCAACGGAGATTTCCAGATGACCATCTCTCGTCGCCGAGCACTGATCCCCGCGGCAATCCTGGCTCTCGGACTCATCATCTCGGGCTGTTCGAGTACGTCGAATGGTGCCGACGCTGCAGTCGTCGGGGAAACGCACATCACCAACGAGCAATTGGATTCGATCACCACTGCTGTGCTAGTGGCCCAAGGCAAGCCGGTAAATACTTCCGATTCGCCACTTGTGACGCAAACGTTGAACTGGCTGATCGTGATGGACCTGCTCGAGCAGATTGCCGTTGACAACAGCATCGTGCTCACCCAAGGCGAGATTGATCGAGAGCGTGAGGGCGAGCTCAAGGCAGCGGGCAGCGAGGCCGAATTGACGGATGCCTACCTCAAGCAACTGGTGCCAACGCAACAGATCGATGAACGTATTCGCTTTGCATTGCTTGCTCAGAAAATCGCGGCTGCCATCGCACCCGGACAGAGCAGCGATGCAGCAACGACGGCATTGATCACCACTGTCACCGCCAAGAGCAATGCCTTGGATCCACAGGTGAATCCGCGTTATGGAACTTGGGATTCGACCAATCTGCAGATCGGCAGCTCAACCTCAGGCTTGTCGACTCCTGCGCCGACGGCGACGCCCGCGGGCGCAACCGCCCAGTAATTTCCACATTCTCGCGGACGGGGGACGGCTTGTGACGACGCAAAGTCAGTTGCTCGAGCTCGTTGCAATCATGGATCGACTGCGTTCACCGGGCGGCTGCCCGTGGGATGCCGAGCAAACCCATGAGTCGCTGTTGGAGTATCTCGTGGAGGAGACCTACGAGACCGTCGAGGCCATCGAACTGCAGGACCGCTCGGGATTGCGGGAAGAGTTGGGCGATCTCTTGCTGCAAGTGGTCTTCCACGCACGCATAGCGCAGGAACATCCCACTGATCCTTGGACCATCGAGGAAGTTGCCGGTGGCATCGTCGACAAGTTGATTCGTCGTCACCCACACGTATTTCTTGAAGGCGATCAACCGGATGCCAACCTGAATTGGCATGAGCGTAAGGCAGCTGAGAAAGGTCGCGAATCGGTGACCGATGGCATTCCCCAGCAGTTGCCAGCTCTGTTGCTGGCTGGCAAGGTCATCTCTCGAAGCAAGGGCTTGGCGTCATCCATCACCCCGACCCCACAGCGCGAGCGGGCTGAGGACCTCGCGCAGAGTCTGCATTCTGAGGAAGAGCTGGGCGATCTCTTGCTCGAACTCACGGCACTTGCGCGTGCTCGCGGTTGGGATGGTGAATCCGGATTGCGCGGCGCTGTTCGCCGCAGAGTGTCGGACGTGCGCGCCTTGGAGGGTTTAGCTACGTGAAAGATGCCCTTGATCATGTAGCCCGGGCCGCCATGGCAGCGATGCTTCGCGCAGAGCCGATTCGGGCTACGGGCATGGGCGAACACGCCCACGACGGACAGTTGCCGGACTATTCATCGGCAGCCCGCGCGGCGTTGTCTGAGTTGCTTGCTGAGTATTTGTCCGAGCTGGATGCGATTGATGACCTTGAGTTGGACCATGCCGACAACGTTGATCTGGAAATCATGCGTGCTGCGATCTTGCGCTCGATCTTCGAGGCTCGCGAGGTCAAATCCACCACCTGGAATCCGATGGTCTGGAATCCGGGCTCAGGTCTGCACTTGTTGTTGGCGCGCGAGTTCGCTCCACTCGAAGTGCGATTGACTTCGGCTCGCTCGCGGCTCGCGCAAATTCCGCGCTTCCTTGAAGATGCTCGGAGAGAACTTGGTGAAATGCCACGGATCCATGTCGAGACGGCGATTGGGCAATTTCAAGGCACATTGAATTTGGTTGAGAGCGAATTGGCAGAGCAATTGGGCAGGGATTGTGCCGAAGTCGTCGAGGCCTTGCTTGCCTTACAGGGCTTCATCGATTGGCTCACCACGCAACTGCCGATCGCCCAGCGCGATCCACGACTTGGCACACACGTCTACGCCGCTCTGCTGTGGCACAGCCTTGATGATGCAACCCAGCCCACCGCGCTTCTCGAACGAGCCAACGAGCACCTTGAGCTCGTTGAAGCGAAATTGGTAACAGCTGCGGCTGAGTATCTCGGCCAACCAGCAACCACGCCCGGGCTTGTCGCCATCGCCTTGGCCAATATCGCGGATCGATATCCCGTCACAAACGAGCAAGTGTTGACACAAGTCTCAACAGCCCTCGATCGCACTGTCGCCTTTCTTGGCGTCGTTCCGCTTGTGGATATACCTGAGACTGATGTCAAAGTCATTGAGATGCCCGAGATTCATCGTGGTGTCGCCGTGGCCTATTGCGACTCACCAGGACCACTTGAAACGACGCAGTTGCCAACATTCGTAGCAGTCGCGCCCGCGCCCTCGGATTGGACAGTTGATCGGGTCGTCTCCTTCTATCGGGAGTACAACGGAGTCCAGCTGCATGACCTCACTGTGCATGAGGCCTTTCCAGGACACGTGCTGCAACTTGCCCACTCACGCGTGGCCGAGCGCAATGCGCGCATCCGAGCATTCGGACGCAGTAGCGTGTTCATTGAAGGCTGGGCGGTGTACGCCGAGGAATTGATGATCGATTCCGGCTACAGCCCATCGGATGATCCGAAATCTGCTCAAGCATTGCGCTTGCAGCAGTTGAAGATGCAGGCCCGCATGACGATCAACGCCATTCTCGATGTGCGAGTGCATACCCGCGATATCGAAGAGCAGGAAGCGCTTGATCTCATGATGAATCGCGGCTTCCAGGAAGAAGGAGAGGCTGTCGGCAAATGGCGCCGGGCGCTCCTCACCGCCGGTCAACTGCCGACCTACTTCGTCGGCTACTTCGCGGTGCGCGAACTAGCCGCCGATCTTCGCGTGATGCATCCGGATTGGACCGATTGTCAGATTCACAATCTGTTGCTGAGCTACGGATCACCCGCACCCAGGCACGTCCGGTCCTTGCTCGGGCTTTGAGACCGACTCCGCGAGTTCTTGCGCGAGAGTGCTGCTACGCGGAATTCACTTGCTGAAGTTGAATGACCTTGTCCGAACTGCCATTCAGATTCTCGCGGGCCCACGATGCAACGAAGGATTCTTGCGCGAACAGAATCACCTGGCGACTTGAAGAGACTTTCTTCAACAGTTCGAGAATCTGAAAGGTGCGGATCTCGTCAGCTTGGACGGTGACATCGTCCAGAATGAGCGGGCAGGCTTCGTTCGTAGTAGTGAGGTGTTGAGCAAGAGCCATGCGCAGCAGGAGATACACCTGCTCAGCTGTTCCAACCGAAAGGCGGTCAGCTGTTCGCCATTGGCCTCCGCCTCCTCGAATCTGCACCTGCAGAGATGCCGGATCAACGATGGCATCGTCGTAGCGTCCACCGGTAACGGATGGGAGCCATTCCTTCAAAGTCGCCATCAGGATAGGAGCGATATTTCGATGCACTCGGTCTTGTGCCTGTTGCAGAAATCTCATGGTGGTCTCCAGCGTGGCGGAGAGTTCATTTACCCGAGATAGTTCCGATTGGGCGGACTCAATAACGTCTTCGCACTCGGCAAGGCTGCGAACGCGGACCGAGCGCTCTTGGCGCACAGCTTCTGCGCGACTGGCAGCTTCTGAAGAATCCCCTAGGTCAAGGCGTGCGGCTTCAAGTCGATTGCGAACCTCCTGAAGGTGCGATTCGGCACCTTCGAGTTCTGAACCATCGACAAGGCCCGCATTTTCCGCACGAGCCAAGTCTTCGACTTCAGCAAGCTTCTGTCCCAACTTCAGTCGAAGATGGGTGGCCTTGTGTGCCAATGCTTCGAGTTCTTCTTGCGCCGTGGAACGGGTTGATTCAAATTGCTCGAAGGTGACTCCGGCCAACATCGTTTCGAGTTCAGTCCATTCTGCTTGCGCTCGCTCGACTGACTCTGTCTCAGTAGCGCGAGATTGCATCCAATTTTGCAGATCCGGAATCGTGTTGGCTGCCACAGTCGCCGCAGGAAGCGCTTCATCTGAGATTCGCCCGAGGCCGGCCTGATCGGCCGCAGTCAGAACGGCTCTTGCTGCTTCTTCGCGCAATTGAGAAGACCTTTGGGTGTCAGCTTCGGCCAGCATTCGAGTCTGTAAGCGTTGTTCAAGAACTTCACGCTGTGCAGCCAAGCGCGCTTGTTCGTCGCGTAGGAAACAGCTGTCCTCGTACTCGCGAAAGTAAAATTCAACGTTCTGTCCGGAATCATCGGGGATTTCGAGGCCTCTCACGCGCAGAGAGTCAAGGAGCCGAGATTCAGCAACCGCCGCAGCAGTAGCCGCAAGTTCTTGCTCATGCGCCCAGTCGGCGGCAGCTTGTAACTGTGCCCTGGTCTTCTCAACTTGAGCGGCCAATTCGCGCACTCGATTCGAATCAAAGGGCAGTCGGCGAATCGAGCACTCACCATGCACATCCGAAGCCGTCGATTCTGCCCGGGCATTGGCACTGAGTGCGCTGCGATGTCTTTCTTCGGCGGCGATGGCAACTCGTTCGGCTTCAGTGGCCCGCTGCCACTCTTCTTCGGAAGACTTGCTTGAGTCGTCAGTTCGGCTTGGTGTCCCCTTGGTCAGAAACGTGCTGGTGGCAATGGCGAAAGCCAGCAGTGCCAGGACTCCGGTCGCGAGTCCGGCGATAGCTGCTCCAAGGGCAAGAGCGCCAACAGACACAAGTGTCAACGCAAGTCCTGCGAACAATGTCGGAACCGCCAGCTTGTTTCTTGATGCAGTTTGGGTGAGCGAAACTGTCGTTCTCGGTCGTGCATGAGCACTCGTGGCAATGCCTCGTAGACGAGCGGCATCTTCGGCCAAGTGGGCGAGTTCCTGATCTCCGAACACGGTCTGTGATTCAACTTGCAAGATCTCTTGAGCAAGTTGTCTCAGACTGGCCGGGGTGGACTCCATCGCGCTTGCAAGTTCACGGGAAAGCGCTTCAGGAGGGCTTGTACGTCGGCGTTCGTTCGCGCTCATATTGTCGATAGCGCGGATGTAGTCGGTGTGAGCTCGATCCACAGTTGCATGCCTTTGGGTGTCTCCGATGGGGGCTTCTGGCAATGCATCGAGTCGTCTACGGAGTTCCTCAGAGTTCTCGCCTTCAAGGGCGGCAGCCTCTGGTGCCGCTTTCCAAGCGGCCAGGGCGGAGGTGACGGTAAGAGTCGTTTCATCAGTGGTGCTCCGACTTATCGGGGGCAGTACACCCACGTTCTCGCGCAGTTGAGATATCCGGACATGGCGTTGATTGATTGAGTCAAGCTCGGTTTTCGCATCTATCGCTTTGGCATCAGCTCGAGCTGATTCGGCTCGTAGCTCGACCAAGTTTCTCGACTCGGACACCAGCCGCTCTGCTGTTGCAGAGTGAATCTGCTCAAGCTCGAAGCGCGCCCGCGAGCCTTCTGTCGCGTTCCTCAAGGACTGTGCATCTTCAACCAGAAGCAGGTATTCATCGTGTTCGCGCACGGCGACGATGCGAGCACTTTCAGCTTTTTCCAATGCTTCCTTGGCTTTCCTCAGAGGCTTAACAGCGCTGGAAATATCGCGTCCGACATTCTCTCGCTGGTAGTTCTGGATGAGCTCCAGGGCTGAGGCTGCTGTTGTCTCGATGGTTGCCGAAGCAGCAGCTCGTCCCAAGAAATCCTGAAGGCCTCCAGCTTCCTCCAAGACTTTCAGGAGCGAGGCCTGGTTGATGCATGCCGTGGCAAGAAAACTGGTCCGGTCCAGTCCCAGCCACCGTGAAGCATCAATTGAACCTTCGTGCATGATCTCGTCTGACACGTCGCGAGCCAGTGCAAGTTCCGTTGCGCGCGAGTCGACCTTTTGCGCTAGGTCCTGCGTGACCTCTATTTGGCGACCATCGTCGAGCAACACCCTGGCCGATACTGCCCAGTCATTTCGGTCCCACGGTCGATGGAGATCCGCAAACCGCCTGTCAGTCAGCGTTGAGGCACCCTTGCCTCGTCGTCTTCCGCAAAGCGCCGCGTAGATCGCCGCGTGCCAGGAGGATTTCGCTGATTCATTTGCGCCCACAATGACGGTGAATCCGGGCGCGAACTCCAGCGATTCGCCAGCCAGTGGGCCAAATGCGATCGCCGAAACGGATTCGATCCTCATTTCAACGCACCTCTAGTTCATTGGCGCGACCGTCGAGTGCCCGCAATCCAGTTATCAGGACCTTCCGACGCATGGCGTCATCAAGATCGGAGTCACGTACGTCTCGAACGAATTGGCCACGCACGGTGAGTTCACTTTCCAATGCGTCAATGTCGTAGGCGAAAGTCACATCGCCCAAGCGTGGAACGAACGCTGTCAGTTGCGAACCCAATCCATCCAGATCGCTGATGCGTATGTCAGCCTCGGGAGAGACTTCGCCTTTCAAGGTGGCTCGCACAAGGCCATGGAGTGGCGTTAGGGCCTGTTGCACACGATTGCGAATTTCTTGCGAATTTGTGCAGCCCGCGAGGTCCACTTCGATGTCGTGAACCTCTGTCGAAGAAAGGGGCAGGCTCGTACGCGCGATTGATCCGTCGGCTCCGACTTCGATCAGAACTGCCCCTCGTTCTCCTTGCTCTCCAAATGTCAGTGGTTCGGGATTTCCGGGATACGTGTGCCACGGCCCGAAGTGGGGGGTGTGGAAGTGACCAACGAATGCGTGATGGAGTCCCGCAGCCGGGATTTGCTCTGCGCTGAATGGTGCATGGGGAGTCTTGCCGGATTCCTGCCAGGCAAAGTCTCCGCGTTCGGACCCGTGGAATAGCGCGAGGTGAACTCCTCCGCGATCGACAGTAAATCCGTCGAGGAATCCGTCGGTGTTCGCAGGGACCCTATGAGCGGCCCCCCACAGGGTCAGTCCGTCGGCCAGTGTCCGGGGCGTGAGTCGATCTTCTTCGAACAGATGGACGTTCGATGACCATTCGACTTGCCGATAAAGACTCTTGGGTCCGAGCCAGTCGTGATTTCCGGGTGCCAGAAAGACTGGCACACCGACCTCGCCGAAAGCCTTGCGAAGAAACTCAGCAGTGTCGGGAGAGAACTTGTCATGTTCGTACAAATCGCCAGCGACAAGTAGGGCATCGACCTGTTGCTCTTGGACGACATCGCAGGCGCGTTGAAAGGCCGATCGGATTGCCTGGCGACGGGATCGAGCCAGTTCCGGGCCAGCCCATGCAAAGGGAGCATCAAGGTGCACATCTGAAACGAGTAGGAGTTTCATTCCTCCCCCAGCCTGGGCACATAGAGCATTACTCGTTCGGATAGATCCCGACGAGATTGGCTCACCGGATCCTAAGTGCAAGATCTGACTCTGGACTTGCAGTCACCGAAGTAGGACTCATCGACGCAGGCCAGTGGGTCGAGGCGTGCCTTGGTCCAGACCGGAAGAGCAGGCTTGAAAGCCTCCCGTAGGCTGCGCGCATGGCTTCCATCGAATCCGTAATTGCCCGCGAGATCCTCGATTCAAGAGGTAATCCCACCGTTGAAGTCGAGATGCTTCTCGATGACGACACCGTCTCCCGGGCCGCGGTGCCCTCGGGTGCTTCAACTGGTGCCTTTGAGGCCTCGGAGCGCCGTGATGGCGGCTCCCGCTACGGCGGCAAGGGAGTGCTCGAAGCCGTGGAAGCAATCGAAGTCGAGATTGCGCCGGCAGTCCTGGGTCTTGATGCCGCAGATCAGCGGATCATCGATCAGGTCATGCTCGATCTTGATGGCACGCCAAATAAATCTCGCTTAGGTGCCAACGCAATTCTCGGTGTATCGCTTGCCACCGCGAAAGCTGCAGCACTGTCGGCTGGGCTCCCCCTCTTCCGCTATGTCGGCGGACCCAACGCCTACCTGCTCCCTGTGCCGATGATGAACATCCTCAACGGCGGCGCGCACGCAGACACGGGTGTCGACATCCAGGAGTTCATGATCGCTCCCATCGGTGCTGCAACCTTCAGTGAAGCCCTGCGCCAGGGCACTGAGGTGTACCACTCACTCAAGAGTGTGTTGAAGAAGGCTGGATTCTCAACGGGCCTTGGTGACGAAGGCGGCTTCGCGCCTGATCTGCCGAACAATCGCGCAGCTCTAGAACTCATTGCACAAGCCATCGATGCCGTGGGACTCAAGCTTGGCGTCGACATCGCTCTGGCACTTGACGTTGCGTCAACGGAGTTCTACGAGAACGGTGCCTACCAATTCGAAGGCGCAGCACGCACGGCCGAGCAGATGACTGAGTACTACGCAGCGCTGCTCGACGACTTTCCACTGGTGTCCATCGAGGATCCGCTCGCTGAAGATGACTGGGCTGGCTACCGCCACATCACCGACGCGATTGGTGCTCGCGTGCAGCTCGTCGGCGACGACCTCTTCGTGACCAACCCGGAGCGACTTGCTCGTGGAATCAAGGAGAACACCGCCAACGCATTGCTGGTCAAGGTGAACCAGATCGGCACCCTCACTGAGACTCTGGATGCAGTCGCTTTGGCTCAGACGAACGGCTACCGCTGCATGATGTCGCACCGTTCAGGTGAGACCGAAGACACGACGATTGCTGATCTCGCTGTTGCCACGAATTGCGGCCAGATCAAGACTGGTGCGCCAGCCCGATCCGAACGCGTAGCTAAGTACAACCAGCTGCTGCGTATCGAAGAAGAGCTCGATGACGCAGCTCGCTACGCAGGTGCACTGGCGTTCCCGCGTTTCGCTCGCTAGTACGCCTACCTGTGCGTGCGACCATCGTCAGGTGAGTGCTCCCCTCCTCGCGCCTAAGCGGCGTGCCGCTGTCACAGGTCGCGCGGTGGTGCTCCTGCTCGTGCTCGGGGCCCTCGTGTTCACCCTCGCTGTGCCCGTTCGCTCGTGGCTAGCGCAGCGAGCCGATATCGCCTCCCTTCAGGCTCAGGTCGATGCGGCTGAGCAACGAGTTGCCGACCTCACCATTCAGGAGCAGCGTTGGGCCGATCCGGCGTTCATCGCGGCAGAGGCTCGGCGCCGATTGCATTTCGTGCTGCCCGGTGAGATCGGCTACACCACTCTCGGGGCTGATGGTCGCCCTGCCGCGGAGTCCCTTGCCGATGCAGCAGCGCATCGCACCTGGGTGGACAAGATGTGGGCAACCTTGCAGCAGGCCGATAACGGCGCACCGGAAGCCGGAGCAACAACTGTGACGCCAGGGGCCACGGGTGGCCTCTGAAGATCTGCCCCTGATTGCCCTTCAGCTCGGCCGAGAACCGCGTGGATTTACAGGTGTCGCGCATCGATGTGCCTGCGGTGCTCCAGACGTGGTGCGCACCTCGCCGCGACTTCCAGACGGCACGCCATTTCCGACCACTTTCTATCTGACGTGTCCGCGCTTGGCCTCGGCCATCGGCACCTTGGAAAGTCAGGGCCTGATGCGCGAGATGGAAACGCGCCTTCACGCCGATGCTGAGTTGGCGCAGGCGTATCGCCGGGCGCATGAGCACTATCTCTCGAGTCGCGCCGAACTCGGCGAAGTCGCCGAGATCGAAGGAATCAGCGCTGGCGGCATGCCGGACCGTGTGAAGTGCTTGCACGTGCTCGCAGCGCACGCCTTGGCGGCCGGGCCCGGAGTCAATCCCCTAGGTGACGAGGTTCTGGCAGAGGTCGGCACGTGGTGGGAGGCAAACCCGTGTGCAAGGGGAGCTGTCGCGGCAATCGACTGCGGGACGAACTCGATCAGGCTGCTTATCGCCGAAGTGCCAGAGCATGGTCCACTGATTCAGATCGTTCGAGAGATGCGCATCGTTCGCCTGGGGGAGGGGGTTGATCGCACGGGTGAGTTCGCGTCTGATGCGCTGGCTCGCACCTTCGCCGCATGCGACGAGTACCGCGAACTCATTGAGCAACACCGGGTGCGAGCCGTGCGCTTTGTTGCCACGTCAGCGAGCAGAGATGTCAGCAATCGAGCGGATTTCATTGCTGGCGTGCATGCACGGCTCGGTATCGAACCAGAGGTCATCACCGGCACTGAAGAAGCCGAACTTTCCTTCCTTGGCGCTGTACGAGGGTTACCGCCACTTGAATCGCCGATATTGGTCGTCGATATTGGGGGAGGGTCCACTGAGTTTGTGCTTGGAGAGTTCGACCACGAAGTAAAGATCCAGGCGGCGCTCAGCGTGGATATTGGTTGCGTCCGGATGACTGAACGACATCTGCAATCCGATCCGGCGACTCCATCTCAAATTGCAGCGGTTCAATCCGACGTGAGCACGGCTTTCGACGAAGCCGAGCGCACAGTCCGATTCACAGATGCGAGGACGGTCGTGGGAGTAGCGGGCACCGTCACCACGGTGTCGGCGATGGGGATGAATTTGTCCGAGTACGACCCGGCCGTCATCCACGGCTCGGTGCTGCAATCTGCCGAGATTGAGGGCATTACGGAGCAATTACTGGCGATGAGCAGCCAGGAGCGAGCAGAACTTCCGTTCATGCATCCTGGGAGAGTTGATGTCATCGGTGCAGGTGCGATGATCCTGCGCGAACTCGCGCGCCGAATCAGCCCGGCACCGGTCATCGTCTCTGAATATGACATTCTCGATGGCATCGTTTACAGGTTGGCATCTGTGAGTTCTTGACCTCAACTCCGCCATCGCGTGTAATCGCTTTAGGTGGTTGGAGAGGAGGGCCCATGGGCATCACTATTCGAGATGTCGCACAGGCCGCCGGAGTATCAACTGCCACGGTCTCCCGCGCCCTTCGAGGGCTTGCCAATGTTGACGAGCAGACTCGGGCTCGCGTAGAACGTGTCGCCGCTGAACTTGACTACGTCATTTCGCCAAGTGCTTCTCGCCTGGCTAGTGGTCGCACCGGAAGCGTCGCCGTCATCACGCCACACATTGCCCGGTGGTTCTTCTCGACCGTGCTCTCAGGAGTGGAGTCCACTCTGCAGGGTGCCGGCATCGATCTCCTGCTGATGACGGTGAGTGCTCCTGATGCCCAACACCGCTTGGCTCCAGCATCGCGCTTGCGCCGAAGAGTCGATGGTGTGCTCGTCATTGCAATGCCACCGGAAGACCAGCAATTGGCGGAAATCATCAAGCTTGATCTGCCGACGAGTCTGATCGGTGTCTCAGTTGAGGACGTTCCGAGCGTGATCATCGACGACGTCTATGCGGCGCGGATGGCAACGCAGCACCTGATCAATCTTGGACATCGACGCATTGGATTGATTGCCGGTTCGGCAAGCCGAGCACGCTTCACCGCTGAGTTCGATCGACACCGTGGTTTTGTCGATGCCATGGCGGAAGCGAAGTTGCCAATTGATTCAAGCGTGGAAGCTCTGGGCTATTTCACTTCCACTGGTGGCGAGCAGGCCATGACCACGATCCTGGCTCAACGCGAACGCCCCACTGCCGTGTTCTGCATGTCCGATGAGATGGCGTTCGGCGCCATGCGTGCTTTGCGAAGCCACGGACTTCAGCCCGGACGCGACATCTCGCTCATCGGGGTCGACGGGCATGACATGTCAGAGTTGCTTGAACTCACGACAGTGGAACAACCCGTGCATGACATGGGTCGAATAGCCGCAGAAGCCTTGCTGGTGGAACTCAATTCAGAGTTCCCCAGGCGTGCTGATTCGATTGTCTTACCTACGCGCCTGGTGGTGCGCGCATCGACTTCGCCATTGGCCACCGGCGCGAATTTATGAGCGTCGTTCCAACTGAACGACCCCATACGCTCTTCCCCACGCCCCTGTAGTCCAACTGGCAGAGACACCCGGCTTAAACCCGGCACAGTATGGGTTCAAATCCCATCGGGGGCACATCAAACAATCGAAGAAACCTATCCTGCCGGGATGGTCGCGATCGCTTCAATCTCCACGAGCGCACCTTGCCGAGCAGGATTCACCGCTAGGACGCTGACCGCCGTACGACGAGTGCCCCACACCTTGGCGCTGGCAGCGAAAGCCTCCATCGGGTCGATGCCAACTGCCAGATAGATCGTCATCTTGACGACGTGCTCTGCGTCCGTGCCGGCGGCTTCCAGCACGGCAAGGACATTGCGCAGGGCTTGCTCGGTCTGCGCTCCTAGGCCCTCGAGCAAGGTCCCGCTTTCGTCGACACCGTTCTGGCCGCCTATGTAGAGAGTCGGTCCGGCGGGCGCGATCATGCCCTGCGCGAAGGCGGGACTCTGCTGCATCTGGGGCGGATCAACTGGTGTGGGTTGTGCGCTCATGTCGAAATCCTCTCGCCTCAACCTGATTGGCGCTGTCGATGCGAACGATTGACATGCAACTGCGACCTCGCAGTATTTGCAAAGCGGAAATTGCCGACATACCGTCTAGGCATGGCCACCAACAGCAGGTTCAATGAGTCGAACAACCCTGTCCTTTCGCGATACGAAAAGGCAGACCAGCCTGGCTTTGCGTATGAGGAAGGTCGTTCAGCTCTGAACCATGCTGCTGGTGGTGGAGGAGCAACAACAGATCAGTCCTTCGATGTCATTACCGCAGGTGGTGGCCTGCGTCTGACGCTGAATGACGTCATCATCAAGTCCACCGGGATCTTCGCGCTCACCGTCCTGATGGCCGTCGTGGGTTGGAATACCTACGAGGCAGCTCCATACCTCATGTGGATCGCATTGATCCTTGGGTTGGGCCTGGGTTTCGCAAACGCGCTCAAGCGCGAGGTCTCGCCGATTCTGGTGATTCTCTACGCGGGTGTGCAAGGCATCTTCCTTGGCGGCATCAGCACTTGGTACAACTCCTACGCAGAGTCAGTCAACTATCAAGGCCTTGTGCAGCAAGCAGTTTTGGGCACTATGACAGCCTTCGCGGTGATGCTCTTGCTCTACGGCACGGGCATCATCAAGGTCACCGGCAAGTTCAAGCGCATGATGATGATCTCCCTTGTCAGCTACGCATTCATCGGCCTTGCGTCACTCATCAGTGCGCTCTTCGGGGTGGGCGGGGGCTGGGGCTTCTACGGAGTCAGCGGCTGGGGCCTGCTGCTCTGCTTGGTGGGTGTCGCACTGGCTTCGCTGACCTTGGTGCTCGACTTTGATGCGATCAAGCAGGGCATCGTCAACGGAGTTCCCGAGCGAGAATCCTGGCGAATGGCCTTTGGTCTGCTGGTCACTTTGATCTGGCTGTACCTGGAGATCCTGCGCTTCCTGGCAATCTTCGCCGGCGGTCGCGACTAAGGCAGTTGCTGCCGTGCCGCGGTGAGCGCTGCTAGTCCATCGGCAAGTGCTTCCGGTTGACCCGCGAGTTCGCGCAGATCTGTTCCCAGCACCATGATCATGTCTCCGTAAGCCCACGGGCTGAGTTCTGGGAGAGTTGCCGGAGCTGGGCTGCCGAGTGCGCGTGAAGAGTCGAGCAAGTGCTTTGCGAGTTGCGTGACGATGCTTTCAGCAGTTTCGAGTCGGCTGATCGGCATTGATCTGAGTCGATCAACAACCCTGCGCAATTCGGTGTCGTACGAATCAGCGATTGATGCGGTTTCCACGCTAGACCAGCGCAGGAAGTGGCACACCGGTCATTGAGTGACAGCGGTAACCGTTGGGATTCACCTCGAGGTAGCGCTGGTGGTACGGCTCGGCGAGGTAGTAAGTGAAGTCAGAGGCCGGCGCGATCTCAGTGGTGATCTCGCCATAGCCGCGCGTGAGAAGTTCGGCGTTGTAGATGTTGCGGGTGCGCTTGGCAAGTTCAAGTTGCTCGTCTGTAGTGGTGAAGATCGCGCTTCTATATTGCGATCCGACGTCATTGCCTTGGCGCATTCCCTGAGTTGGGTCATGGCGCTCCCAGAACTGCTGCAGAATTTCCAGAGTGCTCACTTTGCTGAGGTCGTGTGTCACGCAGACAGTCTCGGTATGACCGGTGCGACCAGTGCAGACATCTTGGTAACTCGGGCTGACTCGATCGCCACCCATATAGCCGACGCTGGTGTCCACGACGCCGTCCTGAAGCCAGAAGATCTCTTCGGCTCCCCAGAAGCAACCCATGGCGAGATATATCTGAGCGGTGTCCACTGCTGGAATCGTCATAATCCAAGCCTATGCCTGGCTAGGCGTTGACTGATGCTGCTGTGCGAACGCGACCGAGGGTCTCGGGCATCAGCCAGATGACGACGACGGCAACGAGCGAGAGTGCAGCGCCCACACCGAAGGCCCAGTCGTAGTCGAGGCTGTCGACGAGGAATCCAGCTGCCAGCGGACCGAGGATCATGCCGAGGTCTGAGGTCATCTGGAAGGTGGCAACGACGATGCCGCCACGCCTGCCGCCGACGATGTCACCGACCACTGCAGCGGGTGCTGAACCAAGGAAGGCCGCGCTGACTCCTTGCACTGCCATCGACAGGAAGAACAGCGCAGGGCCGATCAGACTGCTCGTGCCGAATCCATTTGCGAGGATGTCGGCCGCGGTCAGGATCACCATGCCGATGAACAAGGTGACGGTGCCGATCCGCATCGCCTTTCGGCGGCCGACAGTGTCGGCCATTCGTCCCGCAGGCATCAACAGGATTGCTTGCACCACCGCAGCGAGCAGGAAGCCGAAGCCTGCCATTGATGCGCCTCGATCTAGTGCTTCGGTGATGAACAAAGGAACGATGGAGATGCGCAGCCCGAATGAGACGAAGCCACCGACGAGGCTGACCATCAACGCCGCCCGGTATGCGCCGTCACCGAGAGCATCACGCAGGGATTCCTTTACCTCGGCCTCGCCGCCAGAGACCTCTTCTTCAAGCTGAAGCAGCTTTGCCTTCGTGAGGAACACCATGCTCACTACGGAAGCAAACGCGAGGCTTCCGGCGTAAATGAAGAACGGTGCGCGGATCGAAATCGCTACGACGAGTCCGCCGACGGCGGGGCCCGCGACTCCGCCGAGCAGGAAACCGCCTTGGAATGCGCTGGCTGCACGACCGCGCTGATCGGGCTGGGCCACGCGCAGTAGAAGTGAGAGTGCGGAGACTGTGAACATCGATGAGCCGATGCCCGAGACGCCGCGCCAGAGCAGTAATTGCCAGTAGCTCGCGCTCATTCCGGCCATCAGGCTCGTCGCCGACACCATGATCAAGCCGCTCGACAAGATAATGCGCTCGCCGAATTTGTTCGCCAAGATCCCTGAGAACGGCGACATTGTGAAACGCGCCAGCGCCATGACTGAGATGACGGCACTGGCCTCAAGGGCATTGACCCCGAAAGATCGGGCAAAGACTGGGATGGCTGGTGCCAGGATCCCGAAGCCGATTGCCACAAAGAAGGCGATGGCTGAGAGCACGACCACCTCTGTTGGGAGGTCGCGCAGCCAGGGGGAGCGCTGCAACGCGTGGTGCGGGCGCCAGGAACTCATCGTCGGTGACTCTATCCTCGACGAGTGACGCTGAGAGGGCTTTCGACGGTGATCGACAGCGACCGGCAGCGCGTCTATTCAGTCGAAGATGCTTGGGCGCATGCCTTGGATCGAGGCGGCTCAGTGAACTTCTTTGGATCCAGTTTCACGCTGCCCAGCCAACGAATTCTTGGGGATCTCAATGCCCTTCAGCTGACGGCGGAAGCCTGGCTGGCCAGCGATCTTTGCCGTGCTTGGTATCCGGGGCTTGGCGACCTCGCGGTGCGAGCACGCAAGGGCCAGGCGAGGGCGCACTACGAATCCACCGGCGTGATCGCGATTCCGCTGCAATCTGACTGGGCTTGTCGGGAAACTGTTTTGGCCCATGAGGTCGCGCACCACCTGTCTTGGCATTCGCAGCTGGCACCGCATGACGCGCAGTTTCGCCTAGCGATGACGCGAATGGCCGAGATCGCCTTTGGGCCGCAGGCCGCACTATTGCTGCGCGCCGGCTACGACGGCGCTGGATTGGCAGTTGCTCATGTCTATTGAGCGCATCAGTGCACTGCTCGCCAAGGCTGAGCGCACTGACAATGAGCATGAGGCCGAGGCATATCTGATGAAGGCTCAAGCTTTGGCCACGGCGGCCAGCATCAGCCTCGCAGTTGCTCAGGCGCACCTGGGCAAGCGCCAAGAACGAACGCGACCAGAAACGCGCACGATCACCATTGGCGAAAAGGGAAAGCGGGCCAATCAGCATCTGATCTCGATGTTCATCGCGACGGCGCACGCCAACGACATCAAAGTCGACATCGCTTCGAACTCGACCTTCGTTATCGCCTATGGCATGCCGACTGATCTTGATGTTGTTGAAGCACTGTTCGCTTCACTGGCTGTGCAGATGATCAACTCTGGGCATCGGTGGGTTTCACTGGGTAGCTGGCACGGTGACACGTACGTATCGGTGACGCGAGTGCGAGGGCGATCGGTGCGCAAAGTTCGCGAGCACACCGCGCATACCGTGCGCGTGGCGTTCTATCGGGCATACATCGAACGCATCGCAGAACGCCTGCAGCAGGTACGCAAAGAGGTATTCACTGCGGCGCGGGTCGAATCCTCGGGAACCACGTTGGTCCTGCGCGATAAAGAATCCGAGATCACGGCCTTTCATCAGCAGACTAGTTCGGCGCGGGGAAGTTGGCAGGGCTATTCGGGACAGATGCGGGGCGATCTTGGAACGGCGACGAAGGCAGGTCGTCGTGCCGCTGATTCAGCGCGCTTGTCCCAGCAAGCAGAACTCGGCGAGAGGTCGATGCTTCCGCGTTAGTGAATGTAGGCCTCGACCTTGCGGATTTCGACGGTGATCTCCTTGCCATTGGCAAGGGTGTACGAAGCTGAATCGCCAACCCGCTTGCCGACCAACGAGGCGCCAAGCGGTGACGTTGGCGAGTACACATCGATCGAGGCGTGGGCAGATTCTTCGCGGGATCCAAGCAGGAAGGTCTCTTCGTCGCCGGCGGCGGTGAACACGATCGTGACAACCTTGCCGGGGGCAACCTCGTCAGCTTCGGACTCCGGAACACCGATCTTGGCGTGCTCGAGCAGTTGCTTGAGCTGACGAACGCGTGCCTCGTTCTTGCCCTGCTCCTCGCGAGCTGCGTGGTAGCCGCCGTTCTCCTTGAGGTCGCCTTCCTCGCGTGCAAGTTCGATGCGCTTGGTGATCAAAACGCGGGTGGGGCCGGTGCGCTCCGCCAACTCGCCCGCTAAGCGGTCATGTGCCTCTTGGGTCAGCCAGGTCACAGAGTCGTCAGTCATAGCGGTCAAGGTTAGTGCTTTGGGCGCTGGGCCAGTAGTGCCTAGGTCGTGCCTAGGTCGTGCCTGGCCGTTCCTGCATGCGGTCGGCGGAGCACCCCCGCTCTCACGGGGGGGGGGGGGGGGGACGGCGAAGGCGCTGTCCAAGAGCAGGGCGATCTCGCTGGCTGGCACAGCTCGCGAGTACAGGAATCCTTGTCCGCTCCGGCAGCCCATGCTTCGCAGCAGCGCTGCCTGATCGTCCCGCTCGACACCCTCGGCTACCACTTCGATTCCCAGCGTCAGGCCGATGGCCAAGACGCTGGCAACAAGCAGTTTGTCGTGGGCATCAACAGTCATCGACCCAATGAAGCTGGGGCTGATCTTGAGGACATCGATGTGGTTGTCCCTTAGGTACGCAAGTGGTGCGTACGCAGTGCCGAAGTCGTCGATAGAGATGCGGAAGCCGCGATCATAGATTCCAGCCATGTTCTTGCGCACTGTCGATGAGCCCGCCCGCAGTGAGGACTCAGTTATCTCGAAGCACAGGTCAGTGGGGTCTGGTCGCTCCGAGGCCAACAGTCCATCGAGCACAGCCAGCAAGGTCGACTCCGCAAGTTGCAGTGCTGACAGATTGATGCGCGTGGTCAGTTGCTGATCCGGGCGTTCCCGGGCCCAGGTGGCGGCTTGCGCAAAGGCGGACTGGATCACCCAATCGCCAATGCTGAGGATGAGTCCAGTCTCCTCAGCGACATGGATGAAGTCAGACGCAGTGCGGACTGCACCATCGGGGTGATGCCAGCGCAGGAGCGCTTCGACGGCGAGCACTACCCCCGTCTGCAGATCGACCTCGGGCTGGTACCAGATCTCGAATTCGCCCCTTTCCAAGGCATGCCGCAGATCGACCTCGGCGAGCAAGCGGTTCCTGACGAGCGATCGCATGTCCTCGCTGAACTCCGCGGTTCGATCACGGCCACTCTCCTTGGCGGCGTACATGGCCGTGTCGGCCTCGCGCACCAGATCGTCGGCCACGCTGGTGTCGCTCGCGAAGGCGATGCCAATGCTGGCAGTAGTCACGAGCTCGGTGTCGTGATACTCGAAGGGCACTCGGAGTGCGTCCAGGATGCGCCAAGCGATGGTGTGCGCGGCCTGGCGATCTTCGAGGTCTCGCAAGACGATCACGAACTCATCGCCGCCGGGTCGGGCGACGAGGTCTCCGCCTCGGACGCTGTTCGTGATGCGTTGTGCGGCGGATTGCAGAAGCTCGTCGCCGGCACTGTGGCCGAGTGTGTCATTGATGTTCTTGAACCGATCCAGGTCGAGCATGAGTACGGCCGTCAACGTCTTCTCTCGACGGCTTACGTGCAGTGCTCGCTTGACCTCGTTCAGGAGTTCTAGCCGATTGGGCAGCCCGGTTAGCGCGTCGTGCGTCGCCATAACGCGCAGCGTTGCCTCGTCACGCTTGCGCTCAGTGATGTCCTGGGCTACTCCTTGCAATGAGACGATGGCCCCGCTGGGATCGCGGACTGCTTCACCGCGCGCGAGCATCCAGCCGCGTGTGCCGTCCGGCTTCACCATCTCAAGTTCCAACTCGTATGGTTCACCGGTCTCCTGCGTATACGCGAGCGTAGTGCTCAACTTTGTCCAGCTGTCGGGAGTAAAGAGTTTGCTGTGCTCGGCGTAGTTCGGTGCTGGTTGGCCGGGATCCAATCCGAGCATGTAATACAGCTCCACGGTCCAGGTAACGCGACCACTGCCGACCTCCAATTGCCAACTGCCCAAGTGGGCTATGCGCTGAGCTTCCAGCAATAACGCTTGGGTGTGCCGCTCTACGGTGACGTCGCGGGCCGCAGCGAACACGCCGGCGACCTTGCCGTCTGTGTCTAGGTAGACCGCAGCGTTGTAGCGCACTTCGGTGAGGGTGCCCGAGACATGCCTGAGGGTCAGCGGGTAGTCGGTGACCTGACCTTGGTCAAAGACCTGCATGTAGCCGGCTTTAGCCATTTCTGGGTCGGTGAAATAGTCACTGAAGTCACTGCCGATCAGCGTCTCGCGAGGCTGCCCCGTGACCTTGATCGTGGCGGCATTGACATCCATGATCTTGCCGTCAACCCCAATCGTGACCAGCGGATCCAAACTGGCCTCGATGAGACTGCGCGCATAGCCCGGATCGTCATGGACGGTGGACTCGTCACGTGAATACTGGTGGCCTGTCATCGTGCCTCCACCTCAAGTGTCCCGATGTCCATCGTTCGGCTTCGCGACAAGAGGCGCGTTGTGGGTTCGCGATCGTTCAGAAAGCACCGCGCTGACGACGATCCCACTTCGAGTAGGAAACGCATGCCAGGAGGGAGGGTAGCCGGGTGGTTGCGGAAATTGCAAGTGAACCCTGCGAGCATCATCATTGTGAGAGGTAGTGGGCTGCGGGCTGTGCCTTTCCGTAGAGCCACCCTTGGGCATATTTCCAGCCGAGTTCCTTCAGGACTGTCGCTACTTCCGTGGTCTCTACTCCCTCGGCGATCGTGTCGAGCTGAAGTCCGGTGGCTAGCCCCGAAAGGGCTGCTGCGAGTCTTTCAGATTTCGTGTCATGCGCACCGATCCCGACACTGAACGACACATCCAGCTTCAACCCTGATACAGGTAGATCTCTGATGTGTGCAATGGAAGAGAATCCGGTACCGAAGTCGTCGACGTACCAGCCGATCCCTGCCTCGGCCAAGGTGCGCATGCTCTCTAGGGCTTGGGGGGCGTCGGTGAGCAGGGCAGTCTCGGTGAACTCAATGCGCAGGCGTCGCGGGTCTACACGGAATTGTCCTAGGGCATCCATGACCGCTTGCGCGTAGTCGATCGTGTTCAGGGTTCGAGCCGAGACATTGACGGAAATGAACAGCGGTGCAGGAAGGTGAGTCAGGAGTTCGACGCCTTGCGTCAATACGGCCAGATCCAGATCGATGATGAGGGCACTCTTTTCCGCTGTGGGCAGGAATCCGTCAGGGGGCACAATGGTTCCATCTGCTCGGATCCAGCGCACCAACGCTTCAAAGCCAACAGTTGCGCCATCCTCAAGTTGTACGACTGGCTGGAGCCAGGGGACAAATTCCCGCGCTTGGAGTCCTTTGCGGATCCCTTCCTCGACAACGATTCGCAGTTGCGCCTCCATCGCGAGGTGTGCGTTGAGGAATGCACATCGGTCCCGCCCGAGGTCCTTGGCCTGGCGCAGTGCAAGACCAGCATCGCGCAGGAGATTGTCCGCGTCAGTATCGGCTGCACCGGAGGCGACGCCGATACTGACCGTCGGCTCGATGTGAATGCCGCCAATGGTGACCGTTCTATGGGCTGCCTTGCGGAGGCGCTCAGCCGTAACGCTGGCGTCGGCGCCACTGGCCAGGTTGGGCAGGACAATCAAGAATTCGTCTCCGGAACCGCGTGCGAGTTTATCGGGATCGTCGATGACTTCGGCCAGCCTCGTGGCGACCTCCATGATGACGCGGTCACCAGCGGCATGCGTGAGCGCCGCGTTGACTGACGCCAATGCGTCGATTCCTACACAGAGGACCGCGAGAGTTTGCGTCGGAGTCTCCGCAGCGTTTTGCGCCAATAGCCGCTCCACACGGGCCTGGAACACTTGCAGGGTGGCCAGGCCCGTCAGTGGGTCGTGAGCAAGGGCGTCCGCCAGTGCCGTGCGTGCACGTACTTCTTCACCGATGTCACGCATGCTGGCAATCAAGTTGGCGACTGGCGCACCTTCAGAACTGGCGAGGGGCTGTCCACGCACTGACATCCAGCGGTAACTGCGGTCATCTGCCAAGTATCGGGACTCCAGATCAGGCATGGTGACTCCTGCCAGCACTGCGGCCTTCCAGGCAGCCATCGCATCCTGATCGTCGGGGTGGGTGAGCTCACGCACATTGCGACCCAGCAGTTCATGCGGGTCCCATCCCAGGACTCGCGCGATGGAGGGTGATATCCACAGCAGCACGCCATCGACATCCAATTGCCACACAATGTCCGTGGCATTCTCGGCCAGCATCCGGTAGCGGCGCTCACTTCGCAGAAGTTCGGCGCTGTTCGCCTGGCGTTGTGTGTCAGTTCGATCCTGGGCCAGGCTTGCCCAATAGAGCAGGCCGATGCTCGCGGTGGCCATGGCGAGGTAACCCAGTTGCGACAGGGCAATCCCGAGCGCAGACGCCCCGCCAAACGCATGGTGTTGCAGGTAATCCGACGTGATCGAGACTACAAAGATCAGGATCACGATGGGGCCGAAGAACCTGCGGAACAACTGACCGCCGAGCATGGGGGAGGCGATGATGCGGCCCCAACCCTGGGTTGGCTCCGCCATGATCACCGCAGATGCGGACCCCATCGTCAGGATCGCTGTATTCAGGGCCATGGGGGAGAACCGGCCTCCCCATGTTGCCAAATCCGTGTTGCCAAGGATGTAGGACAAGAAGACAACAGAGGCAATGAGTATGGCGGCGACAGCGAGACCCTGCCGCAAGCCTGGAGCACGCCGCAGGATCAACAAGACCAGTGCCACTCCCAGCAGGACGAAACACGTTGCAGCCACAAGTGCCGGCCGGCCGGGACTGGACGTGAACACATCTGGGGAGTCAGCAAACAGGCTTTCGTCAAACCACGTCGACTTCGCATTGGCGGCGTATTCAGCCAAAGTAACCACGCCAATGACAATGGGCGCACTTGCGGCAATAAGTGTCACAGGCCTGAGCCATCCACGTACATACAGGACCAGCGCAGCCCCAATGCATATGAATGCCAGCGCGACATTCGCCTTCATTTTGACGGCGCCCAGGAAGAAAGTGCGACCGCTCTCAAGGCCCGCTCGGTAGCCCAGGAGCAGGACCAAGAGACCCGCGATCAGCGTGATCCAGCCAAGAATTTCTGTCGCCGTGCGATAGTGACGTAGCACGCTTGCTTCGGGTGCCGCAAAGTCGAACCCTTGCCGCACTTGCGCAGCGGCAGCGGACTGGGCTTCCAGTGTCAAGGCAGTCCCCTCCAACCATGGCTGGCGCAGTGGCGATTGTCACTGCCCGGAGCAGGTGCCGTGAAGAGCACCAACTACACGTGCAATCTAGAGCGCGCAGCAGTCTTTTGCTCTGCAATGCGCTCGTTGCCCTACTTTGCATCGCCACCCATTCCGACAAGCACGCCCGCAACTACCGAGCCGGACTGGTCCTGTCCGCCATCATCCTGTTCAGGCCATGAACCACCAGACACGCCCTAGGAGTGCCAGGGTTGGCTTGGGGGCACGACTCCTTGCGGAAATTGGGGAGCCTGCACCGCTTGGTCTCCGCAGCCGAGCACTTCAACTGTGAATGCCGCAATCGCCGTGCGCAGGGGGTACGTCACTGTCGCGGAACCGTCTGTGGGCTTCACCTGGACTTTCGCGTAGCCCACGTCCGCTCGTGATTCGTCCTGGGCGCGCAGGGTGCAAACGATGGGCTCGTCGTTGACAGCATCTACCCGGAAGGTCATGTCAACGTGGTCCGCGGCGAGCACTTTCCAGGTCAGCAGGCTGAAATCCACTTGAGGTCGAGAGATCTCATAGGCGACGAATCCCAGTGTCACCGCGAATGCAATGGCCACGGTGTAGGTCACGATCCTGCCGGTGAGCGACTTGTGATCGAGCCCGTATCGCTCGACCATCTCGGGTGAGAGTTGTTCCTTGCGGAAGGGGCTGGTCATGATGCCCCCATTCTCGCCAGTGGGGTGGCCGCGCGCAGCGCCCGGTACCTGACTTGCGAGACTAGCCCGGTGACATCCCCGCTTCGCCTGATGGCAATTCACGCGCATCCTGACGATGAAGCCAGCAAGGGTGCGGCGACCATGGCCAAATATGTCGCGGAGGGAATCGGCGTGATGGTCGTGACTTGCACGGGTGGAGAGCGTGGCGATGTCCTCCACAGCGCAGCAGAAGATGAGGTCAAAGAGCACGGCATTGCCGAGGTGCGCCGTCGCGAGATGGCTAATGCAGTGGAGATCCTGGGAATTCGTCACGCTTGGCTGGGCTATGAGGATTCGGGATATCCCGACCCTGAAGTCAAGCCGCCTCTGCCGCTACCCGAAGGTTGTTTTGCCGATCTGCCTATCGAGGTTGAGCTCGTGCCAATGGTGCGCCTGCTCCGCCAATTTCGCCCACAAGTGGTCACGACCTATGACGAGAATGGCGGCTATCCGCACCCGGATCATCTGCGTGTGCACTCGCTGAGCTTGGCTGCAATTGACGCGGCAGCGGATCCGTCCTATGACTGCGATCTTGAGCCATGGACGATTTCCAAGCTCTACTACAACATGCAATTTGCGCGCGGGCGTGTGTACGCGATGCACGAGGCGATGATTGAAGCCGGAGTCGAATCGCAGTACACCGCTTGGATCGAACGCATGGAATCGCGACCAGACGAGTCACATCGCGTCACGACGAGTGTCAATGTCGCTGCGTTCTTCCCTCAACGCGACGCTGCCTTGCTCGCGCATCGCACGCAGGTTGACCCGTCTAGTCAATGGTTTGCTGTGCCCATTGATGTTCAGGCCCGCATCTGGCCGACAGAGGAGTTTCAACTCGCAAAGTCACTCGTGCCAACTGAACTGCCTGAAACTGATCTCTTCGCCGGATTGAGGACCGATGTATCTGCTAGCTGACGTTCCAGACGATGCCATGAAGTCTGTCATCGACAAGGCCGGACCTATCGCGATGATCTTTGTCGTGCTCCTCGGGGTCGCACTGTTCTTTCTCTTTAGATCGATGAAGCGTCAACTCAAGCGAGTCGACGAGCATTTTCCCAGTGATCCACCAAGTGTCGATGGCATCGCCGGCTCCGAGTGACTTGCTGCGCCTGGCGCTAACCCCGCGATTTCTTGTTCGAGCCGGGTTGGCGCTGTTGCTGATCGTCGCCTTCAGCATGCTTGGCAGGTGGCAGTGGGAGCGAACTCAGGACGTACTGACTTCTGAGCGGGTAGCGCTTGCTCAAGCCGTGGCAGTCGACGAGCTCAATCCCGTTGGCGCAGCAATGACCAGCGAGACGGTCGGACGTTCGGTTACAGCAGTGGGCACTTATCAACCAGCTGAGCAGCGGATCGTGTTGCACCGTGGACTGAGTGGTGTCACTGGCGTGTGGGTCGTAACGCCGCTCGAACTGGCTGACGGCAGTCTCATTGCCGTAATGCGCGGCTGGCTTCCGGCCGCAGATTCGCCCGGTTTGAAACCAGATCCGGGACAAGTGCACATTGCTGGAGTTCTGCAGGCCGATGAGTCCTTCTATCAAGGTGCTGCAACAACGCCCGGAGAAGTCGCGGCCATCTCACAGCGGAGCTTGAATTGGGGACCGCAGGCGCGGGCTGGCTTCATTGTTCTTGCATCGCAGCATCCGCTCACGCAGCCTGCTCCCAGTCCGGTGCCGATGGAACAGCAATCCACTGATGTGGCCTTCCCATTCCAGAACTTCCTCTACGCATTCCAATGGTGGGTCTTTGGACTGTTCGTGGTGGCGGTGTATCTGCGTTGGCTGTGGTTGGACGCGCAGTTGTTGAACGATGAGGAACTGGCCCCTCCACCTGAGCCCTCCGAACCATCGCTTGACTAGCCTGAGTTCTATGAAGGGCATTCCCGGGGCCGCGCTGCGCTACCGCATCATGGCTTGGATCACTGGTGTCGTGCTCGCAACTGCCTTCACCTGGATGGTCCTACTGATCATCAAGTGGATGGCCGATGGCAATGCGCTCTCGGATTTCTTTGGTTCAAGCAATCAGAAGCCGGCGGCATACGGCATATTGTGGATTGCACACGGATGGGCGTATTTCCTCTACCTGATCGTTGGCGTCGATCTTGCCTTCCGACTGCGATACAGCATCGTGCGTACCGTGCTGATCTTGCTAGCTGGCACGATCCCGTTCATGTCCTTTGTGGCGGAGCGCTTCGTGCATAAGGATCTTGAACGCCGTGCACAGCCCTCATCTGTCAGCTAGGCAGCGCCCAATCGATCGGATCACCGCTGGCTTGCTCGAGCAGATGGTTGGCGCGGCTGAAAGGTCGAGAACCAAAGAATCCGCGCTCTGCTGAGAGCGGGCTTGGGTGCGCACTTGCGATTGTCGGGACATCGGGCATGAGTGGCACCAATGCCTGCGCATCGCGACCCCAAAGGATGGCGACCAGAGGCTGGTCGCGTGCCACCAAGCCTCGAATGGCGGCTTCTGTAATGCGTTCCCAGCCCTTTCCACGATGGCTGCCGGCTAAGCCTGATTGAACAGTGAGAACCCGGTTCAGCAGGAGCACGCCTTGTGCACTCCACGGGCTTAAATCTCCATTTCGAGGTCGGGGCAGATCAAGATCTGTGGAGAGTTCTTTGAAGATATTGGAAAGGCTGCGCGGGAGGGGTTGAACTTCCGGAGCAACGCTGAACGACAAGCCAACAGGATGCCCAGGAGTTGGGTAAGGGTCTTGGCCCATGATCAGAACGCGCACTTCATACAGGGGCTGCTGAAAAGCCCGCAGAATCTGCGAACCGGCGGGCAGCCACGCACGTCCAGCAACGCTCTCTTCACGGAGGAATTCACCGAGTGCGGTAAGCGTTGCTTGCTCGTCCTTGAGCGCTGGCACCCAACTTGGATGCACCAACTCCTCAAGTGGCAGCGGCATAGCGCGACTCTAAGGCCTTGATTCTTTGGAGAGGCGTGATGTGACATTGCGTCATTGGCTAACGTGCGCCTGTGACCACCGAGACCAAACTGACCAGTCAGTATCAGGCCTACGTCGATGCCGATGCCGTGCTCGCCTACGCATTGGCAACCAACGACCCGAATCCTCTGTGCAATACCGGAGAGGTGGTTTCACCGCTCTACACCGCGACTCTGGTAGTCAATGGATTTCGTTCAACGATGTCCGGTGCAGTTCCGAGCGGAGCGATCACGGGTACGCGAGCGTCGGTCCACGGAATGCACGACGTCCACTACTTCGCGCCAGTCATCCCGGGAACGCGGGTGCTCTGCACCGGTCGCCACTTCGCTGTGCGTCAAACAGGTGCTGGCGTTGCGATCACGACCGAACTCGATGTGCTGGATCTGGATCATCAATTACTCGTGCGCCACTACTGGACCGGCATGGATGTCGGAGCCACTGTTGACGGCGAATTCGGCGAAGCGCCTCCCGAGCATCTCTTCCCAGACTCCGCTCGCGCCAAGCCGATTGATTCCTTCATCATGGATGTCACTGCTGATCAAGGCTTCCGCTACGGCGGTGCCTCAGGGGATCGCAATGATCACGCGATCAACGACGAGGCTGCACAGGCCGAAGGATTCCCGAGCAAGATCGTTCAAGGCTTGTGCACCTTTGCGATGTGCAGTGGTGCGGTGCTGAAACTTGTCGGCGAGGGTGACCCAGCGCGCCTCACTCGCCTTGCCGGCCGCTTCTCCTCGCCAGTGTTTCCACGGCAGCAGCTGAAGGTCGATCTGTTCGACGCTGGGGTTTCGGCAGCGGGCAAGCAGTTGGTTGCTTTCGAGGCGGCATCCAACGGCACGACCGTTGTTAAGCACGGTCGCGCCGAACTCACCATCTAGCATGATGACCACATCTTCGAGGAGGAACAGTTGAGCCAAACCAAACTCCTGCTTCAGGCAGCCATGCTGTCGATGGCTGTTGTAGTGCTCATTGGTCAGGTGATCTTGCCCTTCACCGACGCTGGTCGCATCGGTGGTCTGGGAGCGGCAGGGATTGGCTCGGTCTCAGTATTCCTGTTTGCCATTGCGGCGGGCGCGCCTCGGCGGTGGGAGTTCCTTGCTCTGGCTGGCGCACTCTTCGCCTTGGCGTACATCACAACCCAAGGACCTGATCTGCGGGGTGGGCCGTACTTCATCATCCAAATTCTGTTGCCGCTCGTTGCTGCTCTGACCGGTATTGCGGCCGCAGTAATCGGCTGGCGAAGGCCGCGCACCTAGACATTGGAGAAGTCACCGCAAAGAAGCGTGCGGCTGCCAATGACTGGATGACTCGGGGATGATTGGGCTGTGCCGAATCGACTCGCGAACTCGACCAGCCCTTATCTGCTTCAGCACTCCGAGAATCCAGTCGACTGGCAGGAGTGGTCACCTGAAGCGTTCGAAGAAGCCCGGCGTCGCGATGTGCCGGTGTTTCTCTCCGTCGGATATTCAGCTTGCCATTGGTGTCATGTCATGGCGCACGAATCCTTTGAGGACCCTGACGTCGCGAAGGTCATCAACGAGAAATTTGTGGCGATCAAGGTTGATCGTGAAGAACGCCCTGATGTCGATGCGGTCTACATGCAGGCGACCCTTGCTCTGACGGGCAGCGGCGGTTGGCCGATGACTGTCTTCCTTGACCATGACCAACAGCCATTCTTTGCCGGAACCTACTTTCCGCGGCAGGCCCGCAGTGGAATGCCTGGGTTCGTTGATGTGCTGACGGCCCTGGACGAGGCATGGACTCAACGTCGCGGTGATGTTCTGGGGGTCGCGGGTCGCGTCGTGACTGCGCTGCAACAACGGATGGCGCCATCGGGTCAGGCCTTCCCGGCGTCCGAGGTCCTTACTGATGCGGTAACGCATTTGCGCGGAGACTTTGACCTTGCCTACGGCGGATTTGGTGGTGCACCGAAGTTCCCGCCGTCCATGGTCTTGGAGTTTCTCTTGCGCGAGTCAGTGCGAACTGACAACGCCGAGGCCTTGTTGATGGCCGAACGCACGCTTGATGCAATGGCCCGCGGCGGGATGTACGACCAACTTGCCGGTGGCTTCGCGAGGTATTCAGTTGATGAAGCTTGGGTTGTCCCGCACTTTGAGAAGATGTTGTACGACAACGCACTTCTTCTGCGGGTGTACCTGCATTGGTACCGGCTGACTGGCTCGAGTTTCGCCAAACGTGTCGTGCATGAGACTGCAAGCTTCATGATCGAAGAATTGTCCACTCCCGAAGGCGGATTCGCATCTGCCCTCGATGCTGACACCGAAGGCGAGGAAGGCCGCTTCTACGTCTGGACTCCCGCAGAGTTGAGCAGCGTTCTTGGAGAAGTCGACGGGGACTGGGTTGCGCAGCTCATGCACGCCACCGTGGCGGGCACCTTCGAGCACGGCTCCTCGACATTGCAATTGTTGGCGGATCCAGAGGATTCAGAACGCTGGTCGGGACTTCGTGATCAATTGCGCTTGCATCGCCAATTCCGAGTTCGCCCGGGTCGAGATGACAAGGTTGTTGCCTCCTGGAATGGCCTGGCCATTGCGGCGTTGGCCGAATCGGGTGCACTGCTCGACGAGCCAGCGTGGGTCGAAGCGGCTTTCGGTGCCGCTGATTTGTTGCTCGCAGTGCATCTGGGAGCTCATGGCGATGATCGCCTGAGTCGCACTTCGCGCGATGGCATTCCAGGAGAGAACTACGGGGTACTCGATGACTACGGCGGCGTTGCCGAAGGATTCCTTGCATTGTTCCAGGTCAGCGGAGATGACACTTGGCTGACCTTGGCCGGGATGTTGCTCGATGTGGCGATTCAGCATTTCCGTGATGACGATGGTGGATTCTTTGACACTGCCGATGATGCGGCGGCGCTGGTCAACCGGCCGCGGGATCCGGCCGATGGTGCGGAGCCATCCGGCTGGTTCTCGGTGGCAAATGCGTGCGTGACATATGCGGCGATTACTGGTGTTGCCGAATACCGCGATGTGGCAGAAGCAGCACTGGCAATTGTCAGCGATCTGGCGCCACGTGCCCCCAGGGCGTGCGGATGGGGAATGGCCGCTGTTTCGGCATTGCTGGATGGTCCAATTGAGATCGCCATCATTGGCGACCCGTCAGACCTGCGCACCCGTCAGATGCGCAAGGTGGCTTTGGCAGCAACAGCGCCGGGCGCAGTGCTGGCCTTGGGTGAGGAGGGAAGCCAAACTCCACTGCTTCGCGATCGCACACTGATCGATGGAAAGCCCGCGGCCTACGTCTGTCGAGGATTCACCTGCGAATTGCCGACCACTGAACTAGGGGTCCTGACAAGGCAGGTGGGCGCCCGTTTCGAGGAGTAGCCTGCCCTTGTGGGGTTGGCCGACATCGTCTATGGCGTATATGAACGACACCTCAGGTCGCAGATCGACGTAGATCAGATGCCGCGGCATGTCGGTGTGATCTTGGACGGCAACCGCCGATGGGCCGAGGCCCAAGGATCTTCCTCTTCAGTTGGCCATCGTGCTGGCGCGAAGAAGATTGAAGAGTTCCTCGGATGGTGTGAGGACGCCGGCGTCGAACTTGTGACCCTGTGGTTGCTCTCAACGGACAACCTCAACCGACCAGCTGATGAGCTCAAAGCATTGATGGGCATCATCGAAGAGACCGTGACCGATTTGATGGAGCACTCCAAGTGGCGCCTGCATCCGGTTGGCGCGCTTGATTTGCTGCCCGATAGCACTGCCCGCCTGCTGAAGGAGGCTGAGGAGGCCACCTCTGATGCCCCCGGCCTAATGGTGAACATCGCCGTTGGCTACGGCGGTCGGCGTGAAGTGGTCGATGCAGTTCGATCGCTCTTGCAGGAACACGCAGGGAAAGGAACATCCCTTGATGAGCTTGCCCAATTCATCGATGTCGAGCACATCGCGAAGCATCTGTACACCAAGGGCCAGCCCGATCCCGATCTCGTGATCCGCACATCGGGGGAGCAGCGGCTATCTGGATTCCTTCTGTGGCAGAGCGCCCATTCGGAGTTCTACTTCTGCGAGGCCTACTGGCCTGACTTCCGCCACGTGGACTTTCTGCGCGCTCTGCGGGCCTACGGCGATCGTCATCGACGATTCGGCACCTGACATTAACCTCGCCGATATCTAATTGACGGCGTGGCATCCGCTTAACCGGTCAGATCAGTCCTAGCGTCGAGGACACGCGCTCGCACCCGCGGACGTGTTACCGCGCCGGGCCACGGTGTTGGCCCGTTATGGAGGCCTTGTGCCCGTGTCTTCTCGCACCGATGAGAACGCCGATTCCCGTACTTACGTTCTGGACACTTCTGTCCTGCTCTCAGATCCAGCCGCATTGCGATCCTTTGCAGAGCATGCAGTCGTTCTCCCACTCGTAGTGATCAAGGAACTCGAAGACAAACGGCACGACCCAGTACTTGGTTATAACGCGCGAACTGTCCTGCGTGCCCTTGAGGCATTGCGCAAAGAGCCCGGCGCCGATCTACGCAAAGGCATCGTGGTGAACTCGCATGGCGGAACTGTTCGCATCGAGATCAATCACGTGGACACCTCTCACCTGCCTGACGCCATTCGTGCTGAGCGCAGCAATGACACCCGGATCCTGTCGGTGGCCGAAGGCCTTCGGCGTGATGGTCACGACGTAGTAGTCGTTTCCAAGGACCTCCCGATGCGCTTGCTGGCGCACGGAGCCCTCGGTATTCCGGCTGAGGAGTACCGCAACGAGCAGGTCCAGGATTCTGGATACACCGGGCTCGTCGAAATAGAGGCTTCACGTGAGGATGTCGACGATCTTTACCAGCACGGGAGCATCGAGCTTTTCGATCATGATCTGCCCGTCAATACCGGCGTTGTTCTGGTTTCGCCGACTTCATCTGGCCTTGCCCGGGTAAGCGTCGACAAGCGTTTGGAGCAGGTCCGCGGCGATCTCGAGGCCTTTGGAATTCACGGCCGCTCGGCGGAGCAGCGCATCGCACTCTCGCATCTACTGGATCCTGAAATCGGTGTCGTGTCCCTTGGCGGAGCCGCCGGTACTGGCAAGTCAGTCATGGCTTTGGCGGCTGCGCTGGAATTGGTGATGGAGCGACGCGAGGCCAAGCGGATTGTGGTGTTCCGCCCGGTGTTCGTAGTTGGTGGTCAGGAGATCGGATTCCTGCCAGGAACTGAAGCCGAGAAGATGTCGCCCTTCTCAGCTGCAACCAAGGATGCGCTGGATGCAATTGCCAGCGAGAACATCATCGACGAGATCACCGATCGCGGGATTCTTGAAGTGCTGCCGCTGACATACGTGCGTGGTCGCACATTGACGGACACGATCGTGATCCTTGATGAAGCGCAGAATCTTGAACGCTCCACGATCCTCACGGCGATTTCTCGGCTGGGCAAGAACAGCCGGGTGTTCCTGACTCACGATGTCGCTCAACGCGACAATCTGCGCGTGGGTCGCCACGACGGCATCGCCGCTGTTGTCGAGCGACTCAAGGGCGAGTCGCTGTTCGCCCACGTCACGCTGACCAAGTCCGAGCGCAGTCCTATTGCGGCCTTGGCGACTCGTTTGATTGACGACGGAATTCTCTAGAGTTGTACTTGAGGGTGGTGGACCCGCTTGTGGATAAGAGTGTGATGCCCGCCACCTGAGGCTCCAGCGCCGATCCGACGCGCCGGGCCTTCTATGAGGCATTGAGTTATCCACAGCTTGGACGTGAGAAGAGCCACGTCGGGTCTGGGTGACAGATCGGGCAACACAAGGCACCGTATTCCGAGGTATCCAGACTTCGGAGGGGGTGATGCGTGTGCGCAAGGTCAACCTTGTGGTGCTCGCTGTTGCCCTGTCCGTCGCGCTGACAAGCCCGGCTTTCGCTGCCGGAGACCCGGCAC
This sequence comes from Actinomycetota bacterium, assembly GCA_030650795.1. Lineage (NCBI taxonomy): Bacteria > Bacillati > Actinomycetota > Actinomycetota bacterium. The sequence continues at coordinate 108,580 of JAUSDJ010000023.1, read as the reverse complement.
CTGTGCTGCACGGCGAGGTCGCCAAGTCAACGGTGACCACGCCAGCACCAGTGACTGCTCCCGTTCCAGTGCCATCAGTTGTGGCAACGCCAACACCAAGCACGCCGGCCCCGGTGCCTGCTCCTGTCATCGATGAAGTCGCTCAGCGAGCCCTCGAGACGGGTTATGCCAAGGGTGAGTCCAAGGCCACCGATATGCACGGAGTGCTCGACAGCCTCTACAAGGGCAAGTGGTTCAACGCCAAGGACGAAGACGCCCGACGCTGCATCGTCAAGCATGAGACGGGCGGCAACTATGAGTCAGTCAGCTCGGGCGGAACGTACCGTGGGGCATACCAAATGAATCGTGGGCTCGCAGTTGGCGTGACCTGGACAATGCAAAACGAGGTTCGCAAGGATTTGGGTGATGAAGCAGCAGCGCTGGTACCTGCCCTACGCAACGCCCCCACGCAGACCTGGAATCGCTACTGGCAAGACCGCGCCTTTTGGACCATCTGGCATAACGGTGAAGGCAGCGGCAATTGGCGTGGCGCCGGCTGCTGATGCGCTTGCCGACCAACTGGTCGGCCGAACTACGCATGGTCCGCTGACGAAGAGATCCGGTTACTTGGGAGCACCCACCGGGATCCGGTTGATCAAGGGCTTCATTGTCTCGGCGAAGAAGTCATTGCCCTTGTCATCGACCACCACGAAGGCCGGGAAATCGACAATCTCGATCTTCCAGACGGCTTCCATCCCGAGTTCAGGGAAGTCCAGAACCTCGACTTTGGTGATGTTGTCTTGAGCCAGTCGCGCTGCTGGTCCGCCGATGGATCCGAGGTAGAACCCACCATTGGCCTGGCAGGCGTTGGTCACTGCCTGACTGCGGTTGCCCTTGGCGAGCATCACCAGCGATCCTCCGGACTTTTGGAACTGATCGACATAGCTGTCCATCCGGCCAGCTGTCGTTGGCCCAAATGAGCCAGAGGCGTAGCCCTTGGGCGTCTTGGCTGGGCCGGCGTAGTAAATGGCGTGATCGCGGAAGTACTCCGGCATTGGTTCGCCACGGTCCAACATCGCCTTGATGCGCGCATGCGCGAGATCTCGAGCAACGACGAGTGAACCGGTCAGCGAGACGCGCGTTTTCACCGGCAGCTTCGACAACTGCTCGCGAATCTGATCCATTGGGGCGCTGAGATCGATCGAGACCACATCAGTGTCCAGATGCTCATCCCTGATCTCTGGAAGGTACTTCGCAGGTTCGCGTTCGAGTTGTTCGAGGAAGACGCCCTCTGCGGTGATTTTTGCCAGGGCTTGGCGGTCTGCCGAACAGGACACCGCAATTGCCACCGGCAGTGAAGCACCGTGGCGAGGCAGGCGAATGACGCGAACGTCATGGCAGAAGTACTTACCACCGAACTGGGCGCCGATGCCAAATTCCTGGGTCTGCTTCCAGATCTCCTGCTCCATCTCCAGATCTCGGAAGCCGTGACCATCTGGGGAACCATGAACGGGCAGTCCGTCGAGGTATCGGGCGCTGGCGTATTTGGCGGTCTTCAACGCGTACTCAGCGCTCGTCCCTCCAACGACTACAGCAAGGTGGTAGGGCGGGCACGCTGAGGTGCCCAGGCTGCGCAGGCTCTCGTCGAGGAAGGCTCGGAACGAAGTGGGGTTCAGCAACGCGGCCGTCTGCTGGTAGAGGTAGCTCTTGTTGGCGCTGCCGCCGCCCTTTGCCATGAAGAGGAACTCGTACTGCGCCTCGTGGCCTTCATGGGTGTTGGCATAGAGCTCGATCTGGGCGGGCAGGTTGGTGCCGGTGTTGTGCTCTTCCCACATCGTGAGAGGTGCCATTTGCGAGTAGCGCAAGTTGAGTTTCTCGTAGGCATCGAAGATGCCGTGCGCGAGATGCTCTTCGTCCGAACCAGTAGTCCAGACGTGCTGACCCTTCTTGGCACTGACGATCGCGGTGCCGGTGTCTTGGCACATGGGCAGCACTCCGCCGGCCGAGATGTTCGCGTTCTTCAGTAGGTCCAGCGCAACGAAGCGGTCATTGGGGCTTGCCTCTGGATCATCCAGAATGCGCGCCAATTGAGCCAGATGCCCAGGGCGCAGCAAATGCGAAATATCGCGGAGGGCCTCGTAGGCAAGCAGACGCAGGGCTGATGGCTCCACTTGCAGGATCGTGCGACCGGCGACGCTCGTCGTGCTGACACCTTCAGTCGTGACAAGTCGGTACGGGGTCTGGTCGGCGCCCAGTGGAAGCAGTTCCTGATAGTGAAATTCAGCCATCTTCGCAGCGTAGACGCGCGACTGCCTTGGGTCATTAGGAATCCTTAGTGACCCATGACACCGTCAATCAGGGTCTGGCTGGCCAGCTCCGGGACTGTGGAAGTCAACGGCCGAGTACTGCCCAAGCTTGGCCAGACTGTGCTCGCTCTTGACCTCACGGATTGTGCCGCTCTTGCCACGCATGACGATGGAGTGGGTCGAAGGTCCGGCAGGTAGGTAGCGGACTCCGCGAAGCAGTTCACCATCGGTAATGCCAGTTGCGCAGAAGAAGATGTTCTCGCCCGTGACGAGATCATCGGTACGCAGCACCCGGTTGAGGTCATGTCCGTGATCCAGAGCCTTGCGTCGCTCGTCGTCGTCGCGGGGCCAGAGCTTGGCCTGAATTTCGCCGCCCATGCAGACCATCGCGCAGGCCGTGATGATGCCTTCCGGAGTACCACCGATGCCGGCAAGCAAATCGACCCCCGTACCTTCGCGGGCGGCCATGATTGCTCCGGCGACATCGCCGTCAACGATGAACTTGATGCGTGCTCCCGCGTCGCGAACATCAGCGACGAGTTGCTTGTGACGGGGGCGATCAAGAATGCAGACGGTGAGATCGGCGACCTGCTCGTCCTTTGCGCGTGCAAGCTGTTCCAGGTTCCAGGCAATGGGTGCATTGATGTCGATGACGCCGACTCCCTGCGGGCCGACCACCATCTTGTCCATGTAGAACACTGCGCTTGGGTCATACATCGCCCCACGCTCGGCAACTGCGATCACAGAGATTGCGTTCGGCATGCCCTTTGCGGCCAAAGTGGTTCCGTCAATGGGGTCAACGGCGACATCGGCCTCGGCACCTTCACCGTCGCCAACTCGTTCGCCGTTGAAGAGCATGGGAGCGTCGTCCTTCTCTCCCTCGCCAATGACGACGACACCGTTCATGGAAACGCCGCCAATCAAGGCGCGCATGGCATTGACTGCAGCGCGGTCAGCGCCGTTCTTGTCGCCACGTCCAACCCACCGGGCAGCGGCCATGGCGGCTGCCTCGGTCACCCGAACGAGCTCGAGCGCGAGATTGCGGTCTGGTACTTCTTGCCTGCTGGCCGTAGTCATGGCGTCGCCTCCTGCACGGAGCCTAATGAGGGCGCGGGGCCGTTGATCAACGCACACATGAATAGGTCATCATGAGCGGGTGACTACCACCACGCCAACGCCGACTGGGCGTCCGAATGCTCGGATGCTGCAGACCGTTGGCGACATGGTCCGGTCGATTGTGGTCGTGCTCGCAGTAGTGGCCGTGATTTTGATCATCAGTCACCGGGCGTCGCCAGATCCGGTTCGCGAGGTGACCATCGGCGATCCCTTGATCGTGGCCAAGATAAGTGCCGGCTTCCCCGTGCTGGTCCCGCAGGGACTCGAGGGATACCGCCTCACAAGTGCTCGCTGGGAGAACACCAAGCCAGGAGTGTGGCATTTGGGATACGTGACACCCCAGACCGCGTATGTGCAAGTGGAGCAATCGGCGACCAAAGAGCTCGGCTTCATCAACGACCAATTGGGTGGCACTGCCAAGACCGGCACCAAACTCATTGATGGTACGGAGTGGACGGCGTACACAGGTTCTGGAAAGTCCGCCTTGGTGCACACTGTCAACGGCCTGACCACTGCCGTGACGGGCACGGCGCCGATCGATGAACTCGTCAGTGTGGCCGACTCGCTGGCTACTCCTGCTCAGACTCCGTAGCGCCCTCGAGTTGTTCACGCGCTGTATTCAGCCACTGCTGGCAATGGGCGGCGAGCAGTTCGCCGCGCTCCCATAGGGCAAGTGATGCCTCCAGAGTGTGACCGCCCGATTCGAGAGTCTGCACCACCTCTGCGAGTTCATCTCGGGCTTGTTCAAAGGAGAGCGTTGGAACGTCGGACGGCTTGCTCATGCTTCCTCCGCTGATGTTTGTCGTGCCTCGACTGTGAAACTGCCTTTGGCTACGCGAACGCGAAGCTCCTGCCCGACTGCAACAGCATCGGCATCGCGAATGATTTCGCTACTGAGCGTCGTGACAATGGCGTAGCCGCGATCCATGGTTGCAGCTGGTGAAAGTGCTCGCACGCGCGCTGCAAGATGTTCGACATCGCGTCCGGCGCTCTCAACTTGGTTGGCAACGCGCGTACGAATCCGGCGGAGCATGTCTTCGGTCGTTGAACCCTCGCGGTCCAGGCGCGTGCGCAGAACGGACGCGCCGCGCGCTTGATATGCCTTCACGATCGCGAATTGCTCCTGCCACGAGGGCACGATGCGCTTAGCAGCGTCAGTTGGCGTTGATGCGCGAAAGTCTGCGACAAGATCAAGCAGGGGAGCGTCCTGTTCATGTCCAATTGCTGACACGACAGGTGTGATGCAGGCAGCGACTGCTCGCACGAGCGACTCGTTGCTGAAGGGCAAGAGATCCTCAACGCTGCCGCCACCGCGTGCAATGACAATGACATCGACATCGGCGATGGAGTCGAGCTCTTGTACGGCTTCAGTGACAGCTGCGACGGCCTGTACCCCCTGCACTGCAACCTCGCGTACTTCGAAGGGGATTCCGGGCCACCGATCTTCGACGTTCACGAGCACGTCGTGCATGGCCGCGCTGTTGCGTCCACAAACAAGGCCTATGCGTCGGGGTAGGAATGGCAGTGGCCTCTTGCGTTCGGGTGAGAACACGCCTTCGGCCGCGAGCAATGTGCGAAGTCGCTCAAGCTGTTCCAGAAGAGTGCCCAAGCCGACGGGTCGGATTTCCTTGGCGCGGAACTGCAGGCTCCCGCGGCCGGTCCAATATTCAGGCTTTGCGTGCACCAAGATCCGTTGACCCTGCTCCAAAGGCGGGTGCACGCTGCCGATGAGCGCAGAGTCGGCGACAACCGTCAATGACATGTCGACATCAGGGTCGCGCAGGACGAGGTAGACGTTCCGGGCCCCGGGGCGCGGGCGAAGTTCGGCAATCTGCCCGTCCATCCATACCCCGCCTAAACGGCCGATCCACTCGCCAACCATCCGGGAGACCGTCCGGACCGGTGCTGGCTGTTCAGCAGAGGATTCAAATGCCACAGGCGCAGCGTATGTGCTGCTTAGCGCGCTGGGCACTTACGATTATGGACATGTCGAGCAAAAAGCGGGTCCTGCTGGCTGCGCCGAGAGGTTACTGCGCAGGCGTCGATCGAGCAGTGACCACGGTTGAGAATGCGCTCGAGACGTACGGGCCTCCTGTCTACGTTCGCAAAGAAATTGTGCACAACCAGTACGTCGTGCAGTCACTCCGCGATCGGGGGGCGATCTTCGTCGAAGAGCTCGATGAGGTCCCAACGGGCGGCACCGTTGTCTTCTCCGCTCATGGTGTTTCTCCGACTGTGCACGTGGATGCTGCCGAACGTGGACTCAAAGCAATTGACGCCACCTGCCCGTTGGTCACCAAAGTGCATGCTGAGGCTCGCCGCTTTGCCGCCGAGGGCTACGAGATCCTGCTGATCGGCCACGAAGGCCATGAAGAGGTCGTTGGCACCACAGGTGAGGCTCCTGATGTCATCACCTTGATCCAGGACCCTGTGGCTGCTGCCAGTGTCGAGGTCTCCAAGCCAGACAAGTTGATCTGGTTGTCGCAGACGACTCTCTCGGTGGACGAAACATTGGAAACCGTTGGAGTACTCCAAGCACGTTTCCCTGGCTTGGTGAGTCCGCCAAGTGACGACATTTGCTACGCGACCCAAAATCGCCAGGCGGCGGTGAAGGCCATCTCGCCAGAGTGCGATGTGGTCATCGTCGTTGGCTCGGGCAACTCCTCAAACTCTGTGCGTCTTGTTGAAGTTGCCGTAGAAGCCGGGGCCAATGCCTCGTATCGCGTTGATGGGGCTCATGAACTTCAGCCCGAGTGGTTTGCCGATGCCACCGTCGTTGGGCTGACCAGCGGTGCCTCGGTGCCGGAGATTCTGGTGCGCGATGTGCTCAATTGGCTTGCCGAGCGAGGTTACGCCGATGTTGAAGAGGTGACCACCACGGTTGAGAAGCTCGTGTTCTCACTGCCACCAGAATTGCGGCGCGATATGAAGGTTGCTCAGGCCTGACGGCGGGCGCGAGCTACAGCGATAGCCAGGCACACCAAGGTCGTGCCGATTACCCAGAACCAGTTGTCGGCCAAGGTGAAGAAGCTGTTGTTGACCCACGCGAGAAGTGCGCCACCGGCCCGACTCTGACCAATTTGGCCAACAGTGATTGCAGCAATGCCGAATGCAATCGGCGGAGCAATGACGCTCACGCTGACTTCGCTCAGCCGAACGCGCAATGCGCAGTAGACCGAGCCGAGGAGGAGCGCGATGCCGGTGATCCAGCCAAGGCCGGCGCCGCTGACCTTGGAGTCGATGAGGCCCGCAATCAGGGTGACCCCGATAACCAAGATGTAGACAGCAGAAGGAGCCAAGCCTGGTTCCTGGCGGCGGCGGGTAGCCATGGAAGCTAACTCCTCTGGGATTTGGATCGGTGAAGCGATGACAGCGGATGCAATCACTGGTGCTGGGGGAGCGGCCTGGGCAACCGCAGCGACCGAGGATTCGGGCTGCAGGGTCATTGTGCGCAGGTGGGCTGCTTCGTCGGCACTCAGGGCAACCAGGGAGTCGGGTTCAACTTCAGCTCCGCGGCTACGGAAAAGCCGACCGGTGCCGCTGCTGCTTGCGGGAGCGCGAGGCGGTTCAGGCTCGGGGATAGGCGTTGGCTCTGGAGTGGGTTCGGTTTGCGCCTTGGCAGGGCGAAAGAGGGACCGGTAGGCATCGTCCTGGGCGGGATCATTGAACCCAGGGGTGTCCGTCACAGTTCTTACGGTACTCAACAGAGCGCCATATCCAGCTCAGGTGCGCTCGTTGCCGCGGTGTCGCCGTGGTCGAACCATGGCACGGCGATCTGGGAATGGACTGGTCTGACAGGATGACCCGCCGTGCCCCTCACCATCGGAATCGTCGGACTGCCCAATGTCGGCAAGTCAACTCTCTTTAATGCCCTGACCAAGAACGACGTGCTCGCGGCGAACTACCCGTTCGCCACTATCGAGCCCAACACTGGTGTCGTTGGCGTGCCTGATCCCCGACTGGAAGTGCTCGCTGGCATTTTCGGTTCCGAGAAGATCCTGCCCGCCACTGTCACCTTCGTCGACATCGCTGGCATCGTGAAGGGTGCAAGTGAGGGCGCCGGTCTGGGTAACAAGTTCCTGGCGAACATTCGAGAATCCGATGCGATCTGCCAGGTGCTGCGTGCGTTCATCGATGAGGACGTTGTTCACGTCGAGGGTCGTGTCTCACCGGAAGAAGACATGGCGACCATCAACACTGAGTTGATCCTGGCGGACATGCAGACCCTTGAGAAGGCGATTCCGCGACTGCAGAAGGAAGCGCGAACAGACAAGTCGCGCGGAGCAATCGTGCAAGCCGCTGAGGAAGCGATGACCATCCTGGACGAGGGCAGCACGCTGTTCCAGTCGGAGGTTGATGTTGAGCCGCTGCGCGAGTTGTTCCTGATGACAGCGAAGCCATTCGTCTACGTCATCAATGTGGACGAGGACGAACTGAGCGACGATGAATTCAAGGAGCGCATGCGCCGCCTTGTCGCACCGGCAGAAGCGGTGTTCCTTGATGCAAAGTTGGAGGCAGAGCTTGTCGAACTCGAAGACGACGAGGCGATGGAATTGCTCAACTCGGTTGGGCAAGAAGAATCCGGACTGCACGCTCTTGCGCGTGTTGGCTTTGCTGCGCTTGGTCTGCAGACCTATCTGACTGCTGGGCCAAAGGAATCGCGCGCCTGGACCATCTCGAAGGGGGCAACAGCGCCTGAAGCAGCTGGCGTGATTCACACTGACTTTCAAAAGGGCTTCATCAAGGCCGAGGTCGTGTCATTCAACGACCTCGTCGACACCGGCTCGATAGCTGAGGCCAAGGCCAAGGGCAAGCTTCGGATTGAAGGCAAGGACTACGTCATGGTTGATGGCGATGTCGTGGAGTTCAGGTTTAACGTGTGAGTGGCAGCAGGCTGGACTGACAGTGAGGGCGGCACGATGAGCGGCGAACAAATAGTGCCGGATACCAGAGGTGTCACGTCCGAGCTTCTTGCCACGGTTGATCTCGGCTCCGCGATCGAGGGCATGGCAGGGCTCCAGCTTCGGATGCGCATGGTGACTATCGAGGCCGGGGGCGTATTCGGCCCGCTACACGACCATAAGGGCAGACCGGGAACCGTATATGTACTCCAGGGAACGATCACCGACCATCGAGACGGGATTGCCACGGACTACGGGCCGGGCGTGGGCTGGCCCGAAGACCAGAACACTGTCCACTGGCTGGAGAACCGCGGGACGGTTCCAGCGGTGGAGATCTCGGTCGACGTTGTCACGCAAGAGCAGGGTTGGCATCCTCTCGGATGACGTCTTCCGTGATGTCAGTTGGGAGTTTGCTCGCCTTCTTCGGCCACGCAAGCCACAAAGATCGATCAGGGAACACGGCTTCGCGAAGTTTGGAAGTCTCTTGCTCGAGCAGTGATGCGAAATCCTTTGGTGCGTGAAGGGCTGCCACTATGAAGTCATCCTTGATACCGAGCTTCTTCGCAAGTGGAGTACCTGAATATCCGGCCATGATGCGAAGCAGGCTATCGCCGAGCGGCACGAATCGGCTTGAATATTGCCGTGGCTGAACAAGTGCAGGGCCCGAAGTCCTACTTCCCATCTATCGAGAAGAAGTACGGCAAGCCCATTACCTATTGGATGACGCAGTTGGACAGTGTCAAAGGCCAAAAGCACATGGAACAAGTCAGCTGGTTGAAGACTGAATTCGGCATTGGACATGGGCACGCCAATGCCTTGGTTGCTGTGTATCGACAAGACAACGAGTAGCGATGTCCACTGCCGAAGTCGATCGTTACATCGCCACCTTTGAACAGCCGCAAAGACTCGCGCTTGAGAGGCTGCGGGCAGTGATCCTGCAGAACCTGCCCGATGCAGAGCAAGGGATCTCGTACGCAATCCCGGCCTTCCGCATCAAAGGCAAGGTCATTGCCGGGATGGCGGGATATAGAAATTTCGTCTCCTACTACCCGCACAGTGGGTCTGTTATTGAGCAAGTGGGGGCTGCGGCCCAAGAGTTCGAGGGAACGCGCGGAGCCCTGCACTTTGCGTTGAACAAGCCGATTCCGAAGCGACTCGTGAAGCAGTTGATACAGGTGAAACTCGCGACGACGTTCAAGCAGGCACCGGATATTTGGGTGGAGCACGGGCTCAGCGCTCCTGCTCGGCGGGCGCTGGCTGGCGCCGGGATCGCCGGCTTGAAGGAGCTGCGCAAGGTCGATCTAGCAGCCATCGCAGAGCTTCACGGCATTGGTCCAAATGCAATGAAAGTCCTATCAGAGCTCAAGCAGGCCAAGTAGCTCATCAATGAGGGGCCAACTCGCGGATTCGTCGCTCAGCGCTGCAAACCCGTAAGGTCTCGGGGTGCAGAGCAGAGAAGATCTTCGTAACGTCGCCATCATCGCCCACGTGGACCACGGCAAAACCACCCTCGTGGACGCCATGTTGTGGCAGTCCGGTGCCTTCCGTGAGAACCAGGATGTCAACGACCGAGTCATGGATTCCATGGACCTTGAGCGCGAAAAGGGCATCACGATCCTTGCGAAGAACACCTCGGTGCACTACACCGGCGACGGAGCTCCTGAGGGAGGCGTCACCTTCAACATCATCGATACCCCAGGCCACGCGGATTTCGGTGGCGAGGTCGAACGCGGGCTCGAAATGGTCGACGGGGTTGTGTTGCTCGTTGACGCATCCGAGGGTCCTCTGCCTCAGACCCGATTCGTGCTGCGCAAGGCCCTTGAGAAGCGGCTGCCAGTCGTCCTTGTCATCAACAAGGTCGACCGCCCTGACTCGCGTATTGCTGACGTTGTCGACGAGACATACGAGCTGTTCCTTGATCTGGATGCCACTGAAGAGCAAATTGACTTTCCCATCATCTACACCAGCGCCAAGGCCGGTCGTGCATCACTGACCCGCACAGAAGATGGCGGCATGCCCGTGGAAGAGAACCTGGAGCCTTTGTTCAAGCAATTGCTGGCGACAGTTCCCGCTCCGCAGTACGACCCTGAGAAGCCGCTGCAGGCGCACGTGACCAACCTCGATGCCTCCCCATACCTCGGCCGCTTGGCCTTGTGCCGCGTCCATCAGGGTTACATCAAGAAGGGCCAGCAGGTCGCTTGGATGAAAACCGATGGCACCACTGAGCGCGCCAAGGTCGTTGAACTGCTGATGACCAAGAACCTCACTCGCGTTCCGGTCGACAGCGCTGGACCAGGCGACATCATCGCGGTGGCGGGCATCCCCGAGATCACCATTGGGGAGACCTTGGCCGACCCAGAAAATCCCGTGGCCCTTCCTGTCATCACTGTTGACGAGCCTTCGATCTCAATGACGATCGGCATCAACACTGCTCCGCTTTCAGGCAGGAGCGGCAAGAAGCTCACCGCCAGCATGGTCAGGCAGCGTCTCGAGCAGGAGCTCGTCGGCAACGTCTCAATCCGCATGGAGACAACAGAGCGGCCCGACACCTGGGAGATCCAGGGTCGAGGCGAACTGCAGTTGGCGATCCTCGTGGAAATGATGCGTCGCGAAGATTTCGAACTGACCGTCGGCAAGCCGCAGGTTGTCACCAGGATCATCGACGGCAAGATCAACGAGCCGATGGAGAAACTCAGCATCGACATTCCTGAGGATTACCTCGGTGTTGTCACGCAGCTGATGGCACTTCGCAAGGGTCGGATGGAACAGATGGTCAACCATGGCACCGGCTGGGTGCGGATGGATTACATCGTTCCGGCGCGTGGGCTCATCGGTTTCCGCACCGAGTTCCTCACGGAAACTCGTGGAACCGGCCTGCTGCACCACATCTTTGATCGCTACGAGCCATGGCACGGTGAGTTGCGTACGCGACCGACCGGCTCACTCGTTGCTGACCGCAGCGGTCCCACCACCGGCTTCGCGCTTGCCAACTTGCAGGAGCGTGGCACGCTGTTCGTTGGCCCGGGCACCGAGGTCTACGAAGGCATGGTCGTTGGCGAGAACTCGCGCTCTGAGGACATGGATGTGAATCCGACCAAGGAGAAGAAGCTGACCAATATGCGTCAGTCCTCAAGCGATGTCCTTGTTCCGCTCATTCCGCACAAGGCACTTTCACTCGAGCAGGCGCTGGAGTTCTGCCGTGAAGATGAGTGTGTCGAGATCACGCCTGCAAACGTGCGCATCCGCAAGGTGCTGCTGACTCAGGCTGATCGCTCAAAGGCTGGTCGGAAGACCAAGCTCTAGTAGCGCGAGTAGTCCACGATGCGCCGGACGTCCCAGACGTGGTGACTTCCATCGTGTGCATTGGCTTTGGCCACATCTGCAATTGTCATGCGTCCACGCGTGGCGTGATTAAGGACAACATGACTGGCAAGGCCTGCTCGCACAGACTCAAGCCAAAGCTCGGCTGCGCTAGAGAGTGACCACAGTGCCCCGCTCAGCGCAACTTCGTCATAGTGGCGTGCTTGCGCAAGCAAGTCTTGGTCATATCCCGCCACCTCGAGGACTCCCGACAGGCGGGCTCCTGCGATTCGCTCGGCCCAGATCCTCAGATTGTCCGTGACATGGCAGACGTAGCCCACAGCTGACCAGCCCAATTCAGGATGGCGCTGTATTCCGTCGAATCCTTCGAGAACCTCGCTGAATCGGCTCGGCAACTCTGCGACAAGACTCATTGCCTCTTCAGATGAGATCGACCAGTCGAAGCCACATTCGAGGCACGGGTCGCCGTAGAGCTCCGGGCCCCACAGTTCAGTTGTCGTCATTCGGCACCCCCAGATGCTCGCTGAAGAAATCGATCTCCAAGCGCAACAAATTCTCTGCCACGATCTCCTGCGGCGTCATATGCGTCACTCCGGTCAGCGGCACCACCGCATGGGGCTTTCCTGCCGCCAACAGCGCGCTTGAAAGTTGCAAGGTGTGCGCAACGTGCACGTTGTCATCGGCAAGTCCATGCAACATCAATAGTGGGCGAGTCAATTGATTGGCGCGCAGCAAGAGTGAGGTTCGGTTATAGGCATCCGGGTTCGTATCTGGATGACCGAGGTACCTCTCGGTGTATGCGGTGTCGTAGAGCGTCCAGTCGGTGACCGGTGCGCCAGCTACTGCTGCCTTGAAGATGTCTGGCCGATCAAGGACAGCGAGCGCTGCGAGGTAGCCGCCGAAGGACCAGCCGCGAATGCCTACGCGATCGGTGTCCAAGTCGGCATGGCCGGTTGCGAGTGCTTGTAGGGCTTGGACCTGATCAGCCAGGGGATAGGTGGCTAAATCATTGAGAACATCGCGTTCCCAGCTTGGTCCGCGGCCAGGGCTGCCGTGGCCATCGGCAACGATCACGGCGAATCCCTGGTCGGCTATCCATTGCTCCGTGGTGAATGCAGCGGCATTGCGCATCACTCGTTGGCCGTGGGGGCCGCCGTACGGCGACATGATCACTGGGAGTTTGCGACTGCCTGGCACATGTCCACGGGGCCACAGGATGCAGGCCTGCAGTTGATCTGCTCCTGCTACTGCGTACTCGAGATGCAACTCGATATTCGGCGACTCCGCATGATTGACGACCTCATGTGTTCGGTGACCATGTGTCACGACGAAGCTCGTTTGCGCCTGGAAGGCATGGGCTGCAGAGACGATTGATGTTGTGTCCTCGAAAGATCCGCCGGACCAGCCTGTCTCATCCGTCAATGCTTCTACCGCGCCAGTTGCGTAGGTGATTCGGTACAAGGCAAGGGACGTGGCTGTGCTTGAAGCGCTGAAGATCGCAGCCTCTGCGTTGTGCGAAACAAGTCCGCGCAACTGCAATCCTGCTGGGGTCAGCAGTTTGCCAGCCTTGCAAAGTCGGTAGGTGTCGGTCTCCTCATCAGCGAGGATCTCCAGAAGTTCATTCGCATCAGTGATGCACGGCACGCCTGGCATCACGTCAATCCATGCGTGATCAGTTCTTGATTGAATCTCAACCAATTCATGGGAGAGGAGGTCGACTCGACAGATGCTGACGGTGCGCTGATCGCGGGTGAGTAGTTCGACGATGGTGCCGTTGCTTCCTGGATTCACCGATGCGAGATACGGATAGGCCTCGAAGTCCCATGTCAGTTGCAATGATTCGCCCGAAGGATTGATGCACCACAACTCGATGGTCGCGTTCGTCGTCCCGGCAGCTGGATAACGCATGGCATGTGGAGCGTTCGTGGGATGCGCCGGATCCGAGATCCACCACTCGAGCACTGCGGCGTCGTCAGCGCGCTCCGTTAGCAAAGTGCCCGGCTGCTCGCTCAGCCACCAGTGTCCCTGGTACCGCGAGAGTTCTTCGGCGGCGATGTAGTCGGCAAGGCCCCAACTTTCGCTGGGAGAAGTTGAAGCTGCCACGCACGTGGCGCCGTCTTCTAACTTCGCAAGATCAACGACATACAGGGAACCCTCGTGGACAAAGGCAACGTAGGTGCCCGCACTGTCAATGCGTGGATCCACCACAGGTCCGGGCGAAGGCAAGGTGGTGAGGTCTCCGGTGTTCAGATCAACGAGATACGGCACGCCTGAAACCGGGAAGACTGCATGGGAGCCGGCAGCATTGACGCTGAATGCAGTGATGCCGCCGGTGACTTCACGCATCCGCTCTCGTCGGGCTCGCTCGGCTTCGGGTAGATCGGCTTCGCTGTCAAAGGGCAGATCAGAGCGAACATCGACAATGCATCGTTCGGTCGATTCTGTGCCGAATTCGACACTCCACAAAGAGCCTGCCGAATCCGAGCCGGATGAGCTTCGGATGAACAGCACTCGAGATTGAGTGATGTGGAAATTTCGCGGTCGTCCCAGTTGAAAGCCGCGAGTCCGTGCTCGTTGGCGCGGATAGGACTCGATTTCGCTATGGGCTTGCCGGGCGGCAGCGTTGTTCGTCACAAGCGTCATGCTGCCGCATGTACCGTCTGCATGTGACTCGCAGACTCCTCCTGGTTCATGCGCATCCTGATGATGAGTGCATTGGCACTGGTGGCAGCATGGCCAAATACGCCGCCGAAGGTGCTCAAGTAACGCTGGTCACCTGCACTCTGGGTGAAGAGGGGGAGGTTCTGCTTCCCGACGTCGCACACTTTGCATCTGATCAAGAGGATCGACTTGGCCAACATCGGCAGCAAGAGTTGGCCGATTCGATGGCTGTTCTCGGCGTCACTGATTGGCGTCTGCTCGGAGGCCCGGGGCGTTTTCGCGATTCGGGCATGGTGGGTACACCTCAAAATGACAACCCGGCAAGCTTCTGGCGTGCGGATCTTCTTGAGGCCGCGCTAGTACTGGTGAAGGTTATCCGTGAGGTGCGGCCACAGGTCGTGGTCACTTACGACGACTTTGGTGGCTATGGCCACCCAGACCACCTGCAAGCCCATCGGGTGACGCATTACGCCGTTGCTCTGGCATCGATCGATGGCTTCCACCCCGAATTGGGTGAGTCATGGCAGATTTCGAAGCTCTACTGGACTGCCATGTCACGTAGCAGGGTGCGAGCCGGCATTATCGCGCTTCGAGCAGCTGGTCACACCGATGGCTTTGCTGAGATGGATCCTGACGATCTACCGCCCTTCGTCACAGAAGACGAACTGATCACGACTGAGATTGATGCCAGCCAGTACGTGAGCCGAAAATTTGAAGCTCTGCGCGCGCACGCCACCCAAATAAGCACTGAGGGCGGCTTCCTTGCTCTCGCGGACACCGCTGGCATTGAAATGTTCGGCAGCGAATACTTCCGGCTGGTCTTTGGTCAATCCGGCCCCCTCATTGATGGCCGTGAACGTGATCTGTTCGCCGGAGTCGATGCGTGATCCGCACGCTTCAGCTTGCTGGGATCTTCCTCGTTGGACTCCTCATCGGCTTGATCGGTGCCTTCGTCCAAGCTGACCGATTCATCGTCTCCGCGCCATGGGGGCTGCTGGTTGTTCCGTGGGGGACGGTCCTTGTCATCCTGGTGCTGGTCATCGTCATTAGGGGCGCAACCTGGTACATCGAAAGTCGTTGGGGAGGCGCGGTGCTGTTTGCAGGCTGGATCGCGGCCACCATCGTGATGTCAGCAGAATCAACTTCTGGCGATCTGGCGTTGTCAGGCGGCGGACGCCAGTGGGTCTACCTGCTCGGCGGGGTCATTCTTGGGGGCGCCGCCGCGGTGTTCCCCGTCATTCACGATCGCGTGGAGCCTGGATTCGAGCCAATCAATGCGTGAGCTCGAACTCGATGCCCTTTCCTTGCGCACCGTCGCCGGTCGTTACGCCACTGGCGTGGCCGTGGTGACAGCGGTGGCCGATGGCGTTGATCATGCGATGACCACGAACTCCTTCGCCTCCCTGTCGCTAGATCCGCTGCTGATCTTGTTCTGCGTTGAGCGGTCATCGCGTTTTCACGAGGCTCTCAAGCTGACCGATTGCTTCGCGGTGTCGGTTCTGCCCGAAGAAGATGATCGGATCGCTCGCTGGTTCTCCTTGCGCGGTCGACCACTTGAGGATCAGTTCGCAGAAGTTCCGCACGTGCGTAGTGAGGCCGGCGTGCCGCTGGTCACAGGCGCCTTGGGCTGGATCGAGTGCTCGATAGATTCGATGATCACCGCGGGAGACCACGACATCGTCGTCGGGGCCGTCCAAAAACTCAGTACTTCCGAGGAAGAATCAGCACCACTGTTGTTCTGGAAAGGCCGCTTTCACGGCTTGCCTGGTTCGTGATCAACAGTCGCTTACGATCGGGTCACTATTCAGTTGAGTCCCGGGGGTTACGTTCGTGAGTGAGCAGAGCCACTGGCAGTGGCCAGTAGGGTCTTCTCGCCAATGGATCCTCGTCGGATTGGGCGCGGGATTCGTTCTTGTTGTGGCTTACATCGGGCTCTTGCTGCTTGCCGGATCCGGCATTCCTCGAGGCACCTTGGTGCTGGGTGTCGAGATCGGTGGCATGTCCTCAGTTGAAGCCACGGCAACTTTGGACAAAGGCTTGGCGAGCAAGCAGTCCACGCCCATCACCGTGCACAGCGCCAAGCGAGACTTCCCGGTTCTGCCGAGTGAGGCCGGATTGACATTCGATACTGCGGCCACCGTGGCTCTGGCCTCGGCCCGAACCTGGAATCCATTCACCTTGGTGACGGGGATATTCGCCACCAGACAGATAGAGCCGGTGGTCGACGTCGATCAGGACAGCCTGAGCGCTCAGGTCGATGCCATTGCCACAGTTATTGATCGAGCGCCAGTCGAGCCGATGATCGACATGAAGGGCCTTTCCGCGATCCAGATTCCAAGTGAAGCCGGTCGAGAAATCGATGGCGCTGCTGCGGCTTTGGCGATCGTGAATGCATTTACTACTGGCGCTACCTCGGCGAACGCTCCGCCGGTGCTTGCTGAACCCACGGTGTCTGATGATGCTCTGGCGGCGGCGCAAGCAGTGGCCCAGCAGGCCGTGAGCGCTCCGGTTCAGGTGCAGGTCGATGGCATCACCGCCCGTCTGGGCCCGCGGGCGATCGCGCGGTCCTTGACCTTCAGCGCCGGAGACGGCCAATTGCAACCGATTCTTGATGGTGGCATTTTGCACAAAGCCATCGCCAAGCAGATCGCGACGACGGAAACTCCGGGACGCGATGCGACATTCGTCATTGAGAACGGTGCGCCTGTCATCGTCCCAAGCAAGGTAGGCAAAGGCGTTTCGAACGATGAACTATCGAACGCCGTTGGCCAAGTCATCGGTAAGAATCCGCCAGATCGCGTTGCCACAGTTACGGTCGGTGTGCGCGAACCGCAGCTCACAACCGAGCAAGCCCAGCAGCTTGGAGTCAAAGAACGGTTGTCGACCTTTACGCAGAATTTCCCTTATGCCGCTTACCGAAAGCAGAACATCGGTGAGGCTGCACGACGCATCAACGGAACTGTCGTGCTGCCAGGTGAGACCTATTCAATGAACGGCACGATCAAGGAGCGCACGGCCGCAAATGGCTACACGGTCGGCTTTGTGATCGGAGAAGGTGGAATCTTTGCCGAAGAACTCGGCGGCGGTGTTTCGACTGCAGTAACAGCAATGTGGACCGCTGCGTTCTACGCTGGCATGGAACCCGTGCAGGTCATTGCTCACTCGATATACATCTCGCGCTACAAGCCCGGCTTGGAAGCCACTGTTGCCTGGGGCATCTTTGACATGAAGTTCAAGAATCCGTATCCGAACGCTGTCTACCTGCAAGCCTCCGCGAATTCGACTTCCATGACAGTTTCGATCTGGGGCACTCCCGAATACAGCGGGATCAAAGCTGAGTCCGGTCCGCGGACAAACATCGTGCCGTTCAAGACGATTTACGATCAGTCATCTACCTGCCTGGGTCAAGGTGGCATGGAGGGCTTTGACATTGATGTCGATCGTGTCTTCTACAAGGACGGAGTCGAAGCTAAGCGCCAAACGATTCACACGAAGTACAAGCCTTCGCCCGAGGTGATTTGTGGCAAGGAGAAGAAGCCAAAGCCTGAAAGCAGCTTCAAACCAAGCCCTTCTCCAAGCGCTTCCGGCACCAAGAAGCCCACCAAGAGCCCGTCTCCAACACCGTCCTCAGGAGACGGAGCGCCGCAATTCCGGGAGATACGTCACGTTCTGGCCTGATCAGCCAGTAGTCGGTCAGAACCGCTCTTGCGGTTGTGTAAGTTTGGCTGCGATCACCCCGTTGAAACTGGAGGCTTAGGTGACTTACGTCATTGCATTGCCATGTGTCGATCTCAAAGACCGGGCATGTATTGAGGAATGTCCGGTTGACTGCATTTACGAAGGCGATCGGATGCTCTACATCCAGCCTGATGAGTGCGTTGATTGCGGTGCCTGCGAGCCAGTATGCCCAGTGGAGGCCATCTACTACGAGGATGATGTTCCCGAAGAGTGGACTGCGTACACCGCAGCGAATGCTGATTTCTTTGTTGAACTCGGATCTCCTGGCGGTGCTGCAAAGTTGGGCCCACAGACCTTCGATGTTGCCATCGTCAAGGCCCTGCCTCCACAGGAGCACGACGAATAGACATGGGAAGGGCCCATCAGCTTCCGGATTTCCCTTGGGATCTTCTGGCCCCCTATTCGCAACAGGCTTCAACCCACCCGCTGGGGATCGTTGATCTGTCAGTTGGCACCCCCGTTGATCCAACGCCAGCGATCATTCAGCAGGCGTTGATCGATGCCGCAAATGCTCCCGGTTACCCCACGACTCTGGGCACCATCGAGTTGCGCACCTCATGTGCGAATTGGGTGAAGCGCATTCTGGACTCAAGCGTTGACCCGCAGTCGATCCTGCCGACGATTGGCTCCAAGGAGGCGGTCGCCTGGCTGCCGACTCTGCTTGGCCTTGGTCCTGACGATCACATCGTCATCCCACGAGTCGCCTACCCCACCTATGCCGTCGGGGCTGCGCTGTGCGGGGCTCGCGTCACAGCTACCGATGAGCCTGAGTCAATATCTGATGCCTCGCTCATCTGGCTCAATACGCCGGGCAACCCGACTGGACACGTCCTGACGGCCGATCGCATGCGCTCGATCGTCGAGCACTCCCGCAGCATCGGATCGGTCGTTGCAAGTGATGAGTGCTATTACGAACTGGCCTGGGACGCCGCACCTACTTCAGTGCTGCACCCATCAGTCTCAGGAGCGAGTCACGATGGAGTGCTGGCCCTGCACTCGTTATCGAAACGCTCCAATTTCGCTGGTTATCGCTTTGGATTCATCACCGGGGATCCCGAGTTGGTCAAGCAGTTGCTTGAGGTGCGCAAGCACGGCGGACTCATGGTTCCCACGCCCGTCCAGCACGCGGCGGCAGTCGCTTATGCCGACGATGCCCATGTAGCCGTTCAGCATGAGCGTTATCGAAAGCGACGCGAGTTGCTCAAGTTCGCGCTGCACGAGGCCGGATTCACTGTCGATGACAGTGCTGCTGGCCTCTACCTCTGGGCAACGCGGGCTGAGCCCTGCTGGCAGACCGTTGCTTGGTTTGCCGAGCGCGGAGTGCTCGTCACACCAGGTGATTTCTATGGTGCAGCAGGTGCTCACCATGTGAGAATTGCCTTGACGGCCACCGACGAGGCAATTGCCCAAGTTCCAGAGCGGTTGGCGTTGTGACTCTCCCCCTTCACACCGGGTTAGCGCAGCACGAGCAGCACTCTGTAGTGTCGGTTCGCCGAGAAGGAGAAGACGTGTCTGAATACGCAGTGAAGCACCCAGGTGGCGAGCTTGACCTCCCAGAGGTGCCGTCAACGGTGGGTGAACCTGGTTTGAACATCGCACCCTTCATGAAGACCACAGGACATGTGACTTTCGATATCGGGTTCCTCAACACCGCAGCCTGTTCGTCTGCCATCACCTTCATTGATGGTGACGCCGGCATCCTGCGCTACCGCGGCTATCCGATCGAGCAGCTCGCAGAACAGTCCACATTCCTTGAGGCGGCCTATCTCCTCATCTATGGCGAACTGCCGACCAGCGCAGAGCTTGCCGAATTCGAAGCTGAGATCAACAAGCACCTCGTGGTTCCTGAAGGACTCAAGGCTCTGTACGCCGGCTTCCCGCGTGATGCGCATCCGATGTCGATCCTCTCGGCTGCGGTCTCGGCACTGTCGACTTACTATCAGGATGAACTCGATCCCTTCGAGAAGGATCAGGTCGAAATCTCAACCTTCCGACTGCTTGGCGCATTGCCAACCATTGCGGCCTACGCCTACAAGCACTCCCTCGGCGAGAAGTTCGTTGACCCGGATCCTTCACTTGGCTACGTCGCAAACTTCCTCACGATGACCTTCGGTACCGCCGGTGAGGACTACACGCTCAACCCCGCTGTGGTCAGCGCCGTTGACACCCTGCTGTTATTGCACGCCGATCATGAGCAGAACTGCTCAACCTCCACCGTGCGCATGGTGGGTTCGGCAAACGCCAATGTCTACGCATCTGTTTCCGCTGGGATAAATGCGCTCTTTGGACCTCTGCACGGTGGCGCCAACCAGGCCGTGATGGAAATGCTGCAGGAGATCAAGGATTCCGGCGGCGATGTTGCGGAGTTCGTGCGCAAGGTCAAGAACCGTGAAGATGGCGTCAAGCTCATGGGCTTTGGTCACCGCGTCTACAAGAGTTATGACCCCCGCGCTGCCATCGTCAAGGGCCACGTCGACAGCGTGCTTGCCGCGCTTGGTGTACATGACCCACTGCTCGAGATCGCTCGCCAACTCGAAGAGACCGCACTGGCAGACGACTTCTTTGTATCACGCAAGCTCTATCCAAACGTCGACTTCTACACCGGCATTCTGTACAAGGCGATGGGCTTCCCAACAGACATGTTCACAGTGATGTTCGCACTTGGTCGTCTTCCAGGCTGGGTCGCGCAGTGGCGCGAAATGATCGAGGATTCTGACACCAAGATCGGCCGTCCGCGTCAGGTGTACATCGGTTCCGATGTGCGCGACTACACGCCGATGGCAGCCCGCTGACTTCAGTTATTGCAAGGATTGAATTGCGAGAGGGCCGTCCATTGGACGGTCTTTTCTGCTTATAGATCTTGAATGCTGAGAGTGTCTAGTCGTTGGCGTGCAGTTCCGAGTTGAGACCGCCCCACGAACCTGTGCGCGAAACCACTTCGATCGCGCCGGACTGCGAGTTGCGTCGAAAGAGCAAGTTATCGGCGCCGGAGACCTCGCGAGCCTTGGCTACCGAGCCATCGGGCATGGTGACCTTCGAGCCGGCTGTGACATACAAGCCTGCTTCGACTATCGAGTTGTCGCCCAGGCTCAAGCCCACTCCAGCATTTGCCCCAATCAAACTGCCGGCACCGATGGTGACGACCTCCTTGCCGCCGCCAGAGAGAGTGCCCATGATCGATGCGCCACCGCCGACGTCCGAGCCTTCTCCAACGACAACGCCTGCTGATACGCGGCCCTCGATCATTGAGGTGCCAAGGGTTCCGGCATTGAAGTTGATGAAGCCCTCATGCATCACCGTTGTGCCCGAGCCGACATATGCACCAAGTCGTACGCGATCGGCATCAGCGATACGGACTCCAGTTGGAACGACGTAGTCGACCATACGTGGGAACTTGTCGACTCCATACACAGTGACGTGAAGGCCCTTGGTGCGCGCACGAAGTCGGGTCTCATTGAGTCGATCAACGGGCACCGGCCCAAGCGAGGTCCAGGCCACATTGTTCAGGAGTCCGAAAATGCCATCGAGATTGATGGTGCGCGGACGCACGAGCCGGTGCGAAAGCAGATGCAGGCGCAAGAAGACGTCGGCTGTGTCAACGGGCGGCGATGCGAGATCTGCAATGGTCGTCAAAATCGTCTGCACGTGCACGCCGCGTATCGCATCATCGTTGATTGCACTGGCAAGCCCACTGACATCCGTCGGGCTCAGGGTCAATGCCGGCTCTGGATACCAGACATCAAGGACCTCGTCCCCGATCACCGTGGCAAGGCCAATGGCCGACGCCGGACCAGTCACAGCGGGCAGATCAACAGTTGAGGAGGACATGGCGACTACCGTATCCATGTGTCCGCCTTGGATTTGTCAACAGATGTCGTCGCACTCGCCGCTGCGATTATCGACGTGCCTTCAGAGTCGCATGACGAGGCGAAACTCGCAGATCTTGTTGAAACGGCATTGGCTGAATGCGCGCATCTGACTCTTGTTCGATTGGGCAACACCATCGTCGCGCGCACCGAGTTGGGCCGCGCAGATCGAGTGTTGATAGGCGGTCACCTCGACACGGTGCCCAGCGCTGGCAACATGCAGCACCATTTCGATGGCGATCGTCTCTATGGCCTGGGAGCGTGTGACATGAAGGGCGGTCTGGCCATTGCCCTGTCCCTGGCAGCCAATGTCTGTGAGCCGGTGCGCGATGTCACGTATGTGTTCTACGAATGTGAAGAGGTGGCTTCTGAGTTCAATGGCCTTCAGAAAGTCGTCGATTCCGAACCGGCGCTGCTCGATGCCTCCCTTGTGATCCTGATGGAACCTTCGAATGCGGGCATTGAAGCTGGCTGTCAGGGCACTCTTCGAGCTGAGATTCGCTTGAGTGGGGTGCGTTCGCACAGTGCGCGGTCGTGGATGGGCGTCAATGCCGTGCACGCGGCTGGTGAAGTCCTCGCGCGGCTGCAGGGCTACCAGGCTCGTGAGCCAGTTGTCGATGGCCTGAGCTATCACGAGGGGCTCAATGCCGTTGGCATCAAGGGTGGCATCGCGGGCAACGTCATACCGGACGAGTGTGTGGTGACCGTCAACTATCGCTTTGCGCCGGATCGATCGCTGGCGCAGGCCAAAAGCCACGTTGAGTCAGTGTTCGACGGCTTTGATGTGCAATTTGTCGATGAAGCCGATGCGGCTCGTCCGGGTCTTGACCGGCCTGCCGCCGCAGCATTCGTTGAAGCCATTGGAGTGATTCCGCAACCCAAGTTTGGTTGGACGGATGTGGCGCGTTTCACCGCACTCGGAACCCCGGCCCTGAATTTTGGACCGGGGGATCCGAGCATCGCTCATCAGGTCGATGAGTGGGTGTCGGTTGAGCAGGTGCGCAATTGCCATGCCCGCTTATTGAAGTGGCTTGAACCCACAGCGAGCTAGGTCTTGCTGCCGCATTACTGCTTGACAGCCTCGACATCGAGGGTGAGCTTGACCTTCTCGCCTACCAGGACCCCGCCAGCCTCAAGGGCGACATTCCAGACGAGTCCGAAGTCCTTGCGAGTGATCTCGGTTTCGCCATCGAAGCCGATACGAGTGCCGCCCCATGGGTCTTGGCTGACGCCGATGAGCTGGAATTCAACATCGACGCTCTTGGTGATTGCACCGATCGTGAGATCTCCGGTGACGACGTAGCTGTCGCCGCCCTTGACGTTGACGCCGGTCGACTTGAACGAAAGAGTCGGGTTGACCTCGACGTTGAGGAAGTCGGCACTCTTGAGGTGGGCATCGCGATCAGCGTTCTGAGTCGTCAGGCTTGCGGTCTGCACGAGCAGATCCGCACTGGAGTTCTCTGGTACTTCGCCGTCAAGGGTGAAAGAGCCGGTGAATTCGGTGAAGTTGCCGCGAACCTTGGCCACCATCGCGTGGCGAGCTGAGAATCCGATTGTCGTATGTGCGGGGTCAATGGCCCAAGTTCCGGTGGTCGCGCTGAGATCTGTCATGACTTGCCTTCCATAGTTGAGGGATGATTAGTTGAATGTTCAAGCAGTTAGTTGAATATACAACTAAAATAGGCAAGGTGCAAATTGGTCTACCCCTAGGCTTGGCCGATGCCCGCCGTATGCGTCTATTGCGCCTCCAACCCGCAAATTCCGGGTCGATATGTCGAGTTGGCAGCGCATGTCGGGCAGGAAATCGCGAGCCGTCAGTGGAGTTTGGTGTCTGGCGGCGGCTCCGAATCGATGATGGGCGCGGTAGCGCGGGCGACCCGGCTCGGCGGCGGTCGCACGATCGGCGTCATCCCACAGGCACTTATTGAGTACGAAGTGGCCGATCATGACTCCGATGAGTTGATCGTGACCTCCACTATGCGTGAGCGCAAGGCGATCATGGACGACCGAGCAGATGCCTTTCTGGCCCTCCCAGGCGGGATTGGCACCCTTGAGGAGTTGATGGAGGTCTGGACTTCTCGGCATCTCCGCATGCACACCAAACCTGTTGTCGTGCTCGACCCCTGGGGCGACTTTGATCTACTCCGTGCCCAGGTCGAGCACTGGCAGAAACTTGGCTTCGTGAAGGAGCATGCAGTGGCCGAGTTGCTCTGGACGACGTCGGTTCATGAAGCCTGCGACGCCATTCAGCATTCCTGGACCTCTACTGCCTCGGTCCCGCACTCCGGCTAAGGCGCCGGTTGTGATTCAGGCAAGTCCGCGGCGTGCAATGCGTGGACGTTGAACGCCGGCGATTGTCCGTTCCATATCCAGGGTTTGGCGCGTTGCCGGCACATCGTGAACGCGATACATCCGCGCTCCAAGCAGTGACGAGATCGCCGTAGTTGCAAGGGTGCCGATCAAGCGATCATGTGGATCAGTCAAACCGAGTGCCTCGCCGACAAAGTCCTTGCGGGATAAGGAGACCAGCACTGGCCAACCTGTGTCGACCATCTCTGAGAGCCGGCGTGTTGCCTCCAGCGAATGCGCGGTGTTCTTGCCGAAGTCATGACCCGGATCGATCAGAATGCGATCGGGTCGCACTCCTAAAGCGACTGCGCGTTCGGCAAGTCCGCAGGTGTAATCAACGATCGTGGCCATGACATCGGTGTACTGGACGCGATGTGGTCGGGATCGCGGTTGTTGACCGCCCGCGTGGGTGCACACAAGACCGACGTCGAATTCGGCAGCGACTTCGGCGAGTGCCGGATCAACGCCGCCCCATGCATCGTTCAGCAAGTCGGCACCTTCCTTGCATACGGCACGACCGACTTCGGCTCGCCAGGTGTCGACGCTGATCACGATGTCTGGAAATGCAGCTCGGACTTCTCTAACGAATCTTGCGGTTCTCTGGATCTCTTCGGTCGTGTCGACTTCCTCGCCCGGTCCCGCCTTGACTCCGCCGATGTCGATGACTTCAGCCCCAGCTTCAACCGCAGTTGTGACGGCCGCCATTGCGTCGTCGTCGGAAAAAGTAGAGCCACCCTTGAAGAAGGAATCCTTGGTGCGATTGACGATCGCCATGATTGCGCGATCTTGAATGTCGAAGTGCTGCGAACCCAGAATGAGCGGGCCAGGAGGCGGCATGAGACCAGCCTGACATCCAAGACTCCGGTACGTGCCAAGGGGTGTCCAACTCGTGGTGAGATAGGCAAGTGACCGTCGTGTTCATCGCCATCGCAGTGATCGTCGGGATCGCGCTTGTCCTGGTTGGTCGCCAAGGCGGTCTTCCTGAAGCAGTTGTTGATCTGCGACCAGAGGGCGATCCGGCAGACCCGCGATTTGATGTCGTCTTGCGCGGTTATCGAATGGATGAAGTGGACGCCAAACTCGAAGAGCTCCGAGCTGAGAACGAGCGCTTGCGCAACGACCAGACTCGCTTTGAGTGATGGTGGGCACCACCGTCGACGTCGTTCAAGGCGATGGCGGCTTCGTTCGCGGAACTGGAGTGATGGAAGTCGTCGCGCTTTCAGATGGTCGCTCCCGATTTCTCTGGAGCGAGGATTTGGACCTGCCGATGGGAGTCGTGGGCAAACTTGGATGGCCTGTTGTCCGCCCGGCATTTGTCGCCGGTGTGAACCACTCGCTGAGCGAACTTGGCTCTCTCATTGAGCAGGGAATTCTGCCAAAGGTCCCAAAAACCTGACCGGTGGTGCGCGAGCCCGGGCCAAGCGGAATAATGGGTCCCCAGACGAAAGGGGACGCGATGGCCGCGATGAAGCCACGAACGGGCGATGGCCCGCTCGAGGTCACCAAGGAGGGGCGTGGCTATGTCATGCGCGTACCACTTGAGGGCGGTGGTCGGCTCGTAGTCGAGCTCAACGCCGAAGAAGCCAAGAATCTCGGTAACAGTCTGCTTGCAGTCTTTGCCTGATCTCACATAAGAAAAGGGCTGAGGATTTTCCTCAGCCCTTTTGCTTTGTCCAAAGCCGTTACTCGGCGACTTTGATCGCGATCAGCAGGCCAGAGCCGACAGTCAGCAAAGCTGGAATCCAGTTGTCGTCATCACGCAGCGCATGGGCCACATCACGCAGCGCCACAGCTTCAGGATTGCGGCTGGATGAATCGCCAATGCTTCCTTCAGTGAGCATGCTGTCGAAGGCAACCAAGCCACCTTCGCGTAGGAGTCGCGTGGCGAGGATGAGCGCGGCTGGGTACTCAGTGCGGTCGCCATCGATGAATACGAGGTCGTAGGCACCCTCAGTGAGGCGGGGGAGCACATCCAGCGCTCGACCAGTGATGAGTCGGGCCCGGATGTGGTCGTAGCCGAGGTTGTTCAAGGTTTCGCGCGCCAAGCGCTGAAACTCGGCCTCGTTGTCGATGGATGTGAGTACGCCTTCGGCCGACATGCCAGACAGCAGCGCAGCCCCTGAGACTCCAGCTCCGGTGCCAACCTCGACGACGTTCTCAGCATTGATGGCCTTGGCCAAGACACGCAGGGTATGCGCTGTCGATGGGGCAACTGGGGTGCATCCCAGCTCCCCAGCCTTGTCGCGAGCAGCACGAATCGGCTCGGATTCGTCGAGCCACTCATCGGCGTAGTTCCATGATGCCTTCGAGGGCAGGGGGGACGATGTGATGGCGCACCTCCACAGGTGTGAGAATTGAGCGCAGCCTAACGGGTCTACGCTCCAAGCTGCCTGACCAACCACCTAGCGAGGAGTCTGCATCCATGTCGACCGAGTCTGGCCCCCAACCGGTTGCAGAGTTCGTTCCAGAGCCACCAACCTTCGTGCCGATCGTCGCCAAGCGCGGTCTTGGCGTCGGTGGCACGGTTGCTGTGGCAGCCGTTACGGCGGCAATTGTGGGCTTGGGCGCAGGAGTCGGGGGGTACTTCATCGGAACGCAAGCAGATGACAGTTCCACCGCATCGACTTCAATCGCGCTGCCCCAGGCGCCTGCTGATCTTTCGCCACCGGCGGCCGGCTCAATCGCTGAAGTGGTCGCATCGGTGCTGCCATCAGTCGTCTCGATCGTGGTGGAGGGTGAGACCCAATCAGGCAGCGGCTCTGGATTCGTCCTTCGCTCGGATGGCTACATACTCACGAACAACCACGTTGTCGGACTGCTCGGCAATGGAGGCAAGTTGAGTGTTGTCTTCAATGACGGCACCAAGGCAGCTGGCGAAGTGATCGGCACGAACCCCGCGTATGACCTCGCCGTGGTCAAAGTCAGCCGCAAGGATCTGCCCTCAGTCACTCTCGGAAATTCTGATGCCGTGCACGTAGGCGATTCAGTCATTGCCATTGGAGCTCCGCTTGGGCTTGCCGGTACCGTCACAGCGGGAATCGTCAGCGCCATCAATCGACCCGTGACCACTGGTGGTGATGGCGAAGCCTCCTTCATCAACGCTATCCAGACTGACGCGGCCATCAACCCTGGCAACTCAGGTGGCCCGCTGTTGAACGCCACCGGACAGGTCACCGGCATCAACTCCGCGATCGCGACGATGGCATCGTCCGGTGAGAGCGGAAGCATCGGCCTGGGCTTCGCAATCCCGGTGAACTCAGCCAAGCGCATTGCCGAAGAGATCATCGCCACTGGAGATTCGCGCACCCCAGTCATTGGCGTATCACTTGCGATCAACTTTGACGGAGATGGCGCCAAGCTCAGCAAGGTCACCGATTCCAGTGCTGCGGCTGCATCCGGACTCGAAGTGGGCGATGTCATCACTGAAATCAATGGCCGCGCAATTCATAATGCGACCGAACTCGTTGTGGCCATTCGTGACAACGATCCCGGCGAGAAGATCACCGTGACCTACGAGCGCGACGGAACTCCTAGCACGGCCACGGTCACCTTGGGCTCAGCCTCCGGCAAGGGCTGAGCGGGCGTAGGCTGACAACGTGTTCGACATTGGGCTGGGCGAGATCTTTGCGTTGGGAGTCCTAGGCCTGCTCATCTTCGGCCCTGATCGATTGCCCAAGGCGGCAGCCGACGGAGCCAAGTTCCTGAAGCAGATTCGCACGATGGCCACCAGTGCCAAGCAGGATCTCGCCGATTCAGCGGGGCTGGATCTCAACGAGGCGGTCGATACCGTGAAGGGCCTGGCTGATCTGCATCCGAAGCGATTGGCGAGCAGCCTGATGCGGGACGAACCGGTGGCCAAAGCCCCACCGACACCATCGCCGTCTCGCCCGACTTTTGATCCAGACGCCACCTAGCCGCTGGTTGGTCAAGTACTAACGCTTTGCTGGGGTGATCCCCAGTGACATCCCGGCCAAGCCCCGTGGGCGCATCCCCAGTCGTTCCGCGATCGCACGCAACGCGATGGATGCGGGTGCATCCGGATGGCTGAGCACCAAAGGTCGACCGTCATCGCCGCCTTCACGCAAGGCGACGTCAAACGGAATCTGACCGAGCATTGGAACATCAGTTCCGAGCACCTTTGAAATCTGCTGGGCGACGAGCTCCCCGCCACCCGTGCCAAAGAGATCAATCGGCTCACCGCAATGCGGGCACGGGAAGCTGCTCATGTTCTCGATGACACCAGCCACCTTTTGATGTGTCTGCTCGGCGAGAGTTCCGGCACGCACCGCAACATCGGCAGCTGCCATCTGCGGAGTGGTGACGATGACCAGTTCGGCCCCAGGCAGCAACTGTGCTGTGGAGATCGCAATGTCTCCTGTGCCTGGTGGGAGGTCGAGCAGCAGCACGTCCAGGTCGCCCCACCACACATCGGCAAGGAACTGCTCAAGTGCGCGATGCAGCATTGGTCCTCTGAACGCAACAGGCTGCGTCACACCACCTGGCTTGAAGGCGAGCATCGAAATCACGCGAACGCCATAGCCCGTGGGCGGCATGATCATGCCCTCGACCATCGTTGGCGCATCCAGAGCGTCGAGCATGCGCGGAATCGAGTGGCCGTAGACATCGGCATCAACGAGACCAACGGAAAGTCCCATGTCGACCATCGCCGCAGCGAGGTTCGCAGTGACTGAGGATTTGCCGACTCCGCCCTTACCTGATGCGATCGCATACACGCGAGTGGTGGAACCAGGCCTGTTGAAGATGATCTCGCGAGCATCGGCTCCGCGAAGAAGGGTCTTCAATCCGGCGCGCTGCTCATCGCTCATGACATCGAGTTCGACGGTGACACTTGTGACTCCGGAAACGGCGGAAACCGCAGCAGTCACGCGCTCAGTGATGGTGTCCTTCATTGGGCAACCTGAGACCGTGAGGAAGATCCCGACATTTACTGCGCCATTGGCGTCAGCGTCCACAGATTTGACCATTCCGAGCTCGGTGACGGGACGGTGAATCTCCGGATCCTGCACGGTGGCAAGGGCAGCGTGAATCGCCTCAAGATTTGGTTGCATGGACCTGATGCTAAGCCGGTCGACTAGCGGTCGCGCTTGCGGTCCCGTGGCTTAGGGCGCTCTTCAAGGTCCATGGTGTCGATGTGGTCACGCAAATCGGCCACCATGTCTCGCAGCTCACCTCTGATGTAGTCACGAGTGGCCACCTCGCCCAGCGCCAGGCGCAGAGCGGCAATCTCGCGGGCCAGGTAGTCGCTATCGGCCAGGAGCCGCTCAGTGCGCTGCCGGTCTTCCTGGTATTGCACTCGATCGCGGTCAGATTGGCGATTTTGGGCCAACAGGATCAAGGGGGCGGCGTAGGAGGCCTGCAGGGAGAGCAGCAGGGTCAAGAAGATGAATGGGAACGGATCAACGTGCCAGTCCGGAGGGCCAATGGTGTTGATCAGCACCCACCCGCTGATCGCCAGCGACATCCAGGCGATAAAGCCCCAGGAGCCGATTGCCCGGGCAACCCTTTCTGAGACGCGCCCGAAGCGCTCGGGGTCATAGGTGCCGCGGCGGGAGAGGCCACGTTCCATTGGCTGGTCGATGCCAGGCGCGCGACGCGAGGGGCGGCTAACCATGATCGTCCCCATCGTTCTCGCGCCAATCCTCAGGAAGCATGTGGTCGATGACGTCATCAACGGTGACGGCACCAAGCAGATGGCCGTTCTGATCAACCACTGGCAATGCAACCAGGTTGTACGCGGCGAAGGTTCGGGTGACCTGACTCAATGGAGCTTCCGGAAGTACCGGCACGAGGTCAGAGTCGACTAGCGAAGAGACCAGAGTTGCTGGTGGCTCGCGCAACAAGCGCTGGAAGTGGCAAGTGCCCAGATAGCGCCCGGTTGGCGTCTCAGTTGGACTGCGCGTGACATACACCTGTGAGGCAAGTGCCGGCGAGACATCAGGATTGCGAATCTGTGCAAGAGCGTCAGCCACAGTGGCATCTGGCGAAAGCACAACCGGCTCAGTTGTCATCATTCCGCCTGCGCTGAGCTCGTCGTAGGAAAGCAGGCGGCGAATGTCTTCGGCTTCCTCGGGTTCCATCCGCTCTAGCAGAGCTGCTGCGCGCTCTGGTGGTAGTTCTGAGAGCAGGTCTGCGGCGTCGTCGGGATCCATATCCTCAAGGACGTCTGCTGCGCGCTCGACGTCAAGCAACTGCACTAACTCGACTCGGTCGTCTTCGGGCAGTTCTTCGAGCACATCGGCAAGACGGTCATCGTCGAGATGACGCGCAATCTCAAGGCGACGCTTGGTTGGCAATTCGTGCAGCAATGCTGCAATATCGGCTGCCCGCAGTGAATCGATGCTGGCGACCATTGCGGTCGCATCTTGATCGGCTGACGGTAGCGAGAGCCCGCCTACCTCCTTCCAATCGACCACTTTTCGCTCACCCCGGCGACGAAAGCCGCTGGAACCGCGCTGGATGAACAGTTGGGTGACCAGCCAATCGTGCATGCGATCCAGTTCGACTCCGACGTCGACGATGGAAACACGCTCACCCGTGGAAATGAGATCGACCGTTCGGTCAAGGAGCTCGGCGGTGAGCAGAGTTTCATTTGGCCGCTTGGCGAATCGGCGCAGGTTGACGACCCCAGTCACGATGATCTGGTTGGCATCGATGGATGTCACCTTGGACATCGGCACGAAGATTCGCCGTCTGGCTTGAACTTCGACCACTATTCCGGTGAATCGTGGGGCAGTGCTTCGCAGCACGATGATGCTGTCGCGGACTCTGCCGAGCTGCTCACCATTTGGATCGAAGACGCGCACCCCCGCTAGGCGGGCGAGGAATACCCGCGTTGCGCTTGTCGTCACCCCGACAGGTTACCGTCGAAATTGAGGATGCCTGCTCAGGCGCGAAGTGTCAGGACGCCTGCTTCAGGCGCTCTGGCGAGCAATTCGTGCCCAGACAAGGGTTCGCGGTGCGCTGATGTTCCAGCCCCAAGATTCGGCAAGTGCATCGACCATCAACAGACCTCGGCCAGCAACCTGCAGTTCTGTTCGTCCAGCACGACGAGGCATCGCAAGTTCGACCCTGCCGCGCTGATGAACGCTGAGGCTCGCCCATCCGAGTGAACAACTGGCCTGCAAAGTCACAGGTCCCTCGCCATGTCGGATCGCATTTGAGCAAAGTTCATTGGCAATGATCACGAGCGATTCAGGATCGACGTGCTCTGAGATGCACCAGACTTCCAGCGCCGCGCGAGCCGGCTGCAGCGCTGCTGGCTCGTGGTCGAGTTCGTGCATGAAGCGCATATTCGGCAGGGTAGCGGCGGGGCGACACAATATGGCCATGGCCCGCGTACTCGCATTTGCGAATCAGAAGGGCGGAGTCGGCAAGACCACTTCTGTCGTGACAGTCGCCGCCGCGATGGCCGAAATGGGCTTGCGCGTGCTCGTTGTGGATCTTGATGCGCAAGCCTGTGCGACCTTCAGTCTTGGCATAGACCCTGAGGATCTCGAACTCGATATGCGGGCGGTGTTGGTGAATCGCACTGAAGCCAAGCAAGCAGTCATCCGAACTCAAGAGGGCGTGGATCTACTGCCCGCAACGATTGGCTTGGCCGATGCCGATGCAGCGATGGCTTCGACGAAGGGTCGCGAACTTGCGGTAAGTCGGGCGCTTGAGCCATTGCAGTCGCAATACGACTGGATGCTGCTGGACTGTGCACCATCACTTGGAATTGTGACGATCGGGGCATTGATTGCTGCGCAAGCTGTCGCGATTCCACTTCAGTGCGAAACACTTTCGCATCGCGGCGTCGGCCAATTGCTGCAGACCATCGAAGAGGTGCGGCGCTTCGTCAATCCGAAGTTGGCAATCGCCGGCATCATCCCTACGCAATTTGACGGAAGAACCTTGCATGCGCGGGCCGTTCTCAGCGATCTGCCGGAGCGCTACAAGGTCACGGTGCTTCCAGCCATTCACCGGTCAATCAGATTCGCAGAGGCACCAGCGGTCGGACGTACCGTGCTTTCGACCGCGCCAAACAGTGTCGGGGCACGCGACTATCGAGCACTGGCGCAGGTACTGGTGGATCAACGGGTCTGAGTTACTCAGGCTTGGCTGCTGGCTTTCCGCTTCGGGTGCGTCGACGCTGGCGAGCCTTGCTCTCCGCCTTAAGGACTGGATCTTCAGCCTTGCTTGCAGCAGCTGGCTTGGAATGGCTGCGCTGTTCGTTCTTGCGCGGCTTATCCTGGTGGTGCGAGCGATGAGGCGGGCCTGCCTGCTTTGGCTTCTTGCCAGTCTCGCCAATGTCTTCAACGTTTTCAGCACCAAGTCCCTCGCGGGTACGTCCGGCCTTGGGCAGTGTTCCCGTGGTTCCCGCTGGGATATTCAGCCCGGTGAAGATGTGATCGCTAGTGGAGTAGGTCTCGATCGGATCCTTGAATGGCAGCTTCAGCGCGCGATCGATCATCTGCCAGCGCGCGATGTCCTCCCAATCGACCAAGGTCACTGAAACACCGGAGTTACCGGCGCGGCCGGTGCGACCGATGCGGTGTAGGTAGGTCTTCTCGTCATCTGGACATTCGAAGTTGATGACGTGCGTGACGTTGTCGACGTCGATGCCGCGCGCGGCAACATCGGTAGCAACAAGAATGTCAACCTTGCCATTACGGAAGGCGCGCAGTGCTTGCTCGCGTGCACCCTGTCCGAGATCTCCGTGAACGCTGCCAACAGCGAAGCCACGTTCTGTGAGATCGTCAGCAATCTTCTGAGCCTTGCGCTTGGTGCGGGTGAAGATCATTGCTAGCTGACGGCCCTCGGCCTGCATGATGCGCGCAACAATTTCAATCTTGTCCAACGGGTGGGCTCGCCATACATGCTGTTCGATCGCGTCAACAGTCGCGCTCTCGTCGCCCGGATCGCTCGCACGAATGTGCGTTGGCTGCGTCATATAGCGACGAGCAAGATTGACGATCTGTCCTGGCATGGTTGCCGAGAAGAGCATGGTTTGACGCTTTGCCGGCACAGCGGAAACGATGCGCTCGACATCGGGAAGGAAGCCCATGTCGAGCATTTCGTCTGCCTCATCAAGTACCAGCACGCGAACGGCACTCAGATCAAGATCGCGGCGGTTCGAAAGGTCGATGATGCGGCCCGGAGTACCCACGACAACGTCGATGCCGTTCTTCAATGCCTCAATCTGTGGCTCATAGGCGCGACCTCCGTAGACGGCGAGCACACGTACGCCACGCAGGCGGCCAGCTCGCTCAAGGTCGGTGGCAACCTGAAGTCCAAGTTCGCGAGTGGGACAGATCACCAGGGCCTGGGGGCGATCGCGATCGCCTTCAAGATCAACGCGCTGCAGTAGCGGAATGCCGAAGCCAAGTGTCTTGCCGGTTCCGGTCTTGGCCTGACCGATGATGTCGCGACCCTCAAAGGCCATCGAAAGGCACATTTCCTGGATCGGGAACGCGCGCTCTATTCCATCTTCAAGCAGTGCAGCGACGATGGTTGGATCCGTGCCGAGCTCCGCGAATGTGGGTGCATGGGTCGGATCAACGGTTGATGAAGTGCTCAGGGTGACTCCCAGTGTCTACTCGTGTGACGGAAGAGCAAATGCCTTTATCGACACGATGAATGCCAAGTGTAGCCATGAGGGCCCTAGACGCCTTGGCTGATCGGGAGTGCTGCGATGACTTGGCTTTTCAAGCCAGAGATCTAGCGACCGAAGCCGACCTTGCGTGCTGAGCTCGGGCCGATTTCGACGTAGGCGATCTTCTCAGCTGGAACCAAAACAGTGCGGCCCTTGTCGTCGTTGAGCTTGAGCACTCCACCACTGGCAATTGCTTCGTCGACTGCCTTGGCGACATCTGCTGGCTTGTCTTCGCTATCGAGGGCGATCTCGCGTGATGAGTAGGTGACGCCGATCTTGATCTCCATGTATTGCCCCTCTAGTTCAGTGCTCAGGTGCACATCGTGTCAGTTTGGCCATTCTCGCTAACCTTGCAGGGTGTCAGAATTAACCCCCCAATGGCCTGCAACGGAGGTTTTTCTCCGAGGGCGAACTCTGAGTGTTCGATATGCACCCAGTTTGAAAGTTGACGCACCCCCCGCGGTGTATGTCCATGGCCTGGGAGGGGCTTCCACAAACTGGACCGATCTCATGGCTTTGTTGCAGGGCGAAGTTGAGGGCTGGGCGCCTGATCTCAATGGCTTTGGCCAATCCCCGCCACCGCGTGATGGTGACTATTCCCCGCTAGGTCACGCCAAGGCATTGGCGCAATTCATTGAGGAAGAACTTGGTGGACGCCCGGTCCACCTTTTCGGAAATTCACTTGGGGGAGCGGCGTCACTGCAGTTGGCAGCTAGACGCCCTGAGCTCGTGAAGACCCTGACGCTTATCTCTCCTGCGTTGCCAGACATCCGACCAAACCGAACGAACATCTTCCTGCCGCTCATGGGAATCCCCGGCTTGGGTGAGTCGCTCTCGGCAAGGTCAGCCAAGGTAGATGTCGCTACCAGAGTCCAGACCACGTTCAAGACTTGCTTTGCGGATCCGACTTGCGTTTCTCAGCAACGCATGGACGAAGCAATCGAGGCGGCGACGACGTATGGAGCATTGCCTTACGCGAGCGATGCGTTTCTTCAATCGCTTCGCGGACTATTGAAGACCTACTTGGACCCAGGTAGTCGCCGACCATGGAAACTCGCTGAACTTGTGGAGTGCAAGAGCTTGTTGATCTACGGACGCCAAGATCAATTGGTGAGTTCGCATGGGGCTATGACCAGCACCAAGCATTTCAAGCATGCTCAGGTGATCGTTATTGAGGATTCAGGGCATGTGTCGCAACTCGAGCATCCGAACATCGTCGCTGGAGCATGGATTCAGCGCTTCTGCTAATTCGTAATCCCCAGCCTGTCAGTTATGCACAGTGCGGCGGCTTCGCTATTCCCTAGGCATTCTTCGACCTACCGTTGTTGAACTTGTCCAACGGGGGGTCAGATGCCAACAAGTGCGCGCGTTCGCCAGGACGTCGAAGCGCGGTTGCGCTTGGCGATTCAGGATGCTGGCTTGGACCCGATGACTCGTCCGGCTGAATTTCGAAACTTTCTCGACACCCTCGCATCAGAGATCTGGATTGACCACGGTGGCGAGGCCGGCGAGAAGGAGCAGCTCGACATCGCGCGCGATCTGCATCAGGCAATAGCCGGATTCGGTCCACTCCAACCGTTCTTTGATGATCCGACGATTGAAGAAGTGTGGCTCAACGAGCCCGGACGGATCTTCATCGCGCGCAAGGGCAAGTCTGAATTGACAACAGTGGTGCTCAATGAACGCGAGGTGCGCGATCTCGTCGAGCGGATGCTGCGCGCTTCGGGTCGACGAATCGACATCTCAAGTCCGTTCGTCGATGCAGTGCTTCCTGACGGCAGTCGTCTGCACGTTGTGATCCCTGATATCACGCGTCGTCATTGGGCGGTCAATATCCGACGGTTCGTCCTGCGCCCATTGCATGTGCATGAACTCGTGGGAGAAGGCACGCTGAGCAGTCAGGCTGCCGCGTTCTTACACGCATCAGTCGCGACTGGTTTGAACATCGTCGTGGCAGGCGGCACGCAGGCGGGCAAGACAACGCTCTTGAATGCCCTGCTGGGTTCCCTTAGTGCAGGGGAGCGAGTAGTGAGTTGTGAAGAAGTGTTCGAACTGCACCTCGCGCATGTCGATTGGGTTGCTTTGCAGACTCGAGACATGAGTCTGGATGGCACGGGCGAGGTTCCACTTCGACGATTGATTCGCGAGGCCTTGCGAATGCGACCGACCCGGATTGTCGTAGGAGAAGTGCGCCAAGGCGAAGCTCTCGATCTCCTCATAGCGATGAACAGCGGAATGCCGGCGATGGCCACTCTTCATGCCAACAGCGCACGCGAAGCCGTGATGAAGCTATGCACCTTGCCGCTCTTGGCCGGGCAGAACATTCCTTCCGATTTCGTGCTGCCAACAGTTGCGAGTTCAGTCGATCTCGTCGTCCAAACGCAAAGTCAGCGCGATGGATCCAGATGCGTCTCTGAGATTGTTGGACTCTCCGGACGAGTTGAAAGTGGCGTTGTGGAGTTGGCCGAGATATTCACCACTGGCAGCTCAGGGCTTGAGCGCCGTACTGGCTTTCCACCCCATGCCCGAAGGTTTGCAGACGCGGGTTTTGATCTCGCTGCGCTGCTTGCCTCATCGCCGGAATCCCAAGCTGAACGGGCCGCCTGATGGGGGCTGTCGTCGGTTTGCTCCTCTCGGTTGGCCTCCTGCTTGTGGTCGCTGCTTTCAGCAATCAATCTCAACGCTCGCCCGTCCCAGCGAAGACAGGAATGTTCAGCCGATTGGCTCAGCAATCGGGCATTCCACAACTGAACGGCTCACGACTCATTGCCGTCTGTGCGTCCATCGGGTTCGTCTGCTCAGTGCTGACATTGATGCTCACGGCCCTGCCTGTCGTTGCACTTCTCGCGGGGATTGCGAGCGGGTTCATCCCCATCGCACTCATCAGACGCAGAGTTCGCATCCGGCAGGGTCGATTGCGTCAGGTCTGGCCAGATGCAATCGACGCATTGCTATCGGCGGTGCGCGCCGGGTATTCCTTGGCCGAGTCAGTTTGCGAACTCGGTGAGAAAGGTCCTGCGGCACTGCAGCCGGCCTTTGCCGACTTCGCTGGAAACTATCGAGTATCAGGCTCATTTGAGGATTCGCTGCGGCTCCTCACTGATGCTCTAGCCGATCCGATCGCTGATCGAGTCTCGGCGGCCTTGCTCGTCGCACATCAAGTCGGTGGTCATGATTTTGGCAGCGTGCTCCGCACTCTCAGCTCGCTGCTTCGAGAGGACGCTCGCGTTCGCGGTGAAATCGAAGCCAGACAGAGCTGGACCGTCAATGCTGCGCGATTGGCAGTAGCCGCTCCGTGGATCACGCTGGCCATGCTTTCCAGCCGCCCCGCCGCCTTGCAGGCCTATCGCAGTGCTCAAGGAGCGGCAGTGCTGTTGGCAGCTGCCGTGCTCTCAGTACTTGCCTACCGAGTCATGATCTGGATTGGCCGCTTGCCAGCTGAAAGGCGATTGGTGAATCAATGAATTCGGCTGCGGCAGGCGCAATCCTGGGGCTGCTCTGCGCAAGTGGTTTGGTTCTTGTGTGCTCGCGCGCGCTCGCTCTCCGGCCACCATCCATGCTCGAGCGCATGGCTCCCTTTGTGCCGGCGACCCCGCAACTTCGCTCGCGAACTCGAGTCTCACCTGGGGTGGGAACAGTGCTCCTAGCACTCGTTCGGCCGATGATAGAAATTCGTGGCGAGAAAGAGTCGCTCGAACTCAGGCTCGTACAAGCGGGTAGATCTGGCATCGAGCGCTTCCGCTTTGTGCAAGCCAGCGCAATTGGTATCGGCGCTGCCGGTGGCGCACTCATCGGAGCGATGCTCGCAGGCCGAGGCGCGGCTGCTATCTGCTTGCCGCTACTCGTTGTGGTGGGTGCTCTAGCGGGAGTGCTGTGGGCTGACCGCCAACTCGCTAAGCGCATCACGATGCGTCAGGAGCGGATGGCACGCGAGTTGCCAGCCGTCGCTGAACTCCTTGCCTTCGCGGCAGCAGCCGGTGAATCGCCAGCTGCTGCTGTCGAGCGAGTGTGCCGCACTCTCGGCGGCGAGCTTTCGCATGAATTACAGCGCTGTCTCGGTGATGTTCGCGGTGGCCAAGCGCTTGATCTGGCACTGCGTGCTCTCGCTCCTCGTGTCGGCAGTCCTGAGGTTGAGCGTTTCATTGATGCCTTCGTCATTGCATTGGAACGCGGCTCTCCGCTGGTCGAAGTCCTGCGCGCGCAAGCTGCCGATGTACGCGCTGCCGATCGCAGGGCGTTGATGGAAAAGGCAGGCCGAAAAGAGGTCGCAATGCTCCTCCCGGTTGTCTTTCTCATCCTTCCAACCGTTGTCCTGGTCGCCGTGTTTCCCGGCGTACAAGGTCTCCAACTTTTCGTTCGCTCGTAGCCAAGGAGAAACCATGCTGAACAAACTAGATATTGGATGCTGCTCGCTTCTTGCGGCAACGCAGCGATGGACACAGTCCTTCCATACGCAACGCAATGAGCGGGGCGACGTCCCAGGTTGGGTGCTGGTAGCGGTGATGACCGCCGGATTGGTGACAGCCATCTGGCTCGTCGCCGACGATGCCCTGACCTCTGTATTTGATCGGGCTATGTCAAGCATCTCTGAACATTCGTAATTGCATGCTGAACTATCGAAGACGAATGCCTTGCGATCGAGGTAGCGCAGCCGTCGAGTTCGCACTCGTTGCTCCGTTGCTCATCGCTGTGGCTCTTGTCGTCCTCCAGGTGGCGCTGACATTGCACGTCCGGTCTACCCTGACTGCGGCGGCCGCGGAAGGAGCCCGCGTCGCCGCCCTCGCTGGTTCCCAGCTCTCGACTGGAGAACGCCGTACGCGCGAACTCCTCGCCGGCAATCTTGCGGAAGGGGTCGTGACGAGCGTGCATGCCACACGCGTGGTCGAGCACGGACTTCTCGTCACGCGGATGCAGATAGATGCCCGCTTGCCCCTGATCGGCATGCTTGGTCCTGAGTCAATGCAGATCTCGGGGCATGCGCTTCAAGAGCACGCGTGAAGCGCCGGATCTCCGCCGAGCACGGCTCGGCCATTCTCGAGTTTCTGATCATCGGTGTTCTCGTGCTCGTCCCACTGCTCTACATCACGCTCACCGTGTTGCGTGTCGAATCTGCGGTGTTTGCTTCGACTCAAGCGGTTCGCGAAGCAGCGCGCGCATTCATGATGGCTGACTCACCGACACAGGGACGGTATGCCGCGATCGCAGCGGCTCGGTTGGCGATGTCAGATCAAGGCTTTGACATGCCCGATTCGGCCTTGACCATCTCGTGCAACGAACTTTGCCTTTCTCCTGGATCTGCCACCCATCTTCGGCTCGATTGGCGAGTGGACCTGCCATGGGTTCCACCGCTTGTCGAGGGGGAGCGCTTGGGCTATCCGATCTCAGTGGATTCCGATGTGCGCGTCGACAGCTACCGCTCGGATGTGTCGCCATGATGTCAGTTCGCCAGTCTTGCGAGTCGGAGTCCGGAAGCACGCTGATTCTTGGCATCGGCCTGCTTGGTATCTGCCTGCTTGCGCTTGCGGTGGTAACCGACGCCGGAAATGCCTTCCTGCAACACCGTCAATTGTTCGCGATTGCGGATGCGGCGGCACTAGCCGGGGCACAGGCAATCGATCTTCCGGAGTACTACGCCAATGGCGCGCGTGAGGCGACACAGTTGGATGCAGCTGCGGTAATCGCGCGAGCCCGAGCTCATGTGCAACGAGAACAAGAGCAGTTGAGCATTCCAGGGCTACGCATCGATTCGATTCGCAGCAACGGCAGCGATGTTGTGGTTGAGGTCAGCGCGCCGGTACGGCTGGCTTTCTTGAGCCTGGTGGGTACGGATGTCATCCATGTGTCCTCAACAGCTCGACTGGATTTCCGGGCCACTTAGTCGCGTGACGACTGGAAGAAACGGATACGCAGACGTGAAGGGTTTCATCTCCTTCAGGAGATCGACATCTGTTCGTGCACATCGTCGGTGGGCAGGTCGCCGTCGATGGTTGCGGTTACGGTCGACCAGAGCAGGTCAGCTTGTCCACCATACGTTGAGAGGAAGGCGGTATCGCCCGCGTCGCGTCCAGTACAGATCCGGACAAAACTCGACCGAGGCGCCAACAACGTCGGATCGGCCACCCGCCAGGTATCGCCGATCGCGGCCTCAACCACGGCATGAAAGTCCATTGGGTTCAGGCCCGGCGCGTAGACCGCAGCAAGGCGCGCCGGCACGTCCAGCGCCCGCAACATTGCGATCACAAGGTGCGCGTAGTCGCGGCAGACCCCCTGCCGCTTGAGCATCGTTTCCACCGATCCGTCAGTCGGACCACTGCTGCCCTCGACGTAGTTCAGGTGCGTGCCAACCCACGATGACACCCCTGTGAGCAACTCGCCCGCATCGGTGATGCCGGCGAACTCGGACTGGGCTATCGGTGCCAAGCGATCGGACTCGGCATAGCGGCTGGGCCGGCGATAGACGATCCTCTCGGCGGCGGTAACCGCTGTGGGCGCTGCTCGGCCCGTGACTTTCGCCCGGTAGATGACCTCGACGCGACCAGGCGGCGGATAGCAAACATGGACTCTGCCCAGACTCGGGACCACGATCTCTTCTACCGGGACTGTCCGCCCATCACTCACGATTTCAAGAACTTCGTCAAGGTCGTGCAAGGCGTCGCAAGGCGCCACTTGAAGACTCAGCCGCACAGGCTCAAGCACAGACAACGCCAAATCGCACGACACCCGCCGAACTGGCTCATCCACGAAGCGAAGTATCCAGTACCCGCGAGCACCTGCTGACCGTCGATGTCACGAGGTCATCCACCTCTGCACCTTGGCCAGTGAGTAACAACCCGAAGCGCGATCCCATCGTGTGCCTGACTCTGAGCGCAACGCGTAGTGTTCTCACCCGTGACTTCCATCGAATCTGCCGAGCGCCTCGCTGAACTGGCGAACACCCTCAGCAGCATCGAGACCGTGCTGGATCTGCCGAATCTGCGAAAGAGCATCGCCGAGCTTGAGGCGGAAGCCTCCGTACCGGATTTGTGGGACGACCAAGAAAAGGCGCAGGTGATCACTTCACGCCTCTCCTTCCAGCAAGGTGAGCTCCGGAAAGTCGAGGCGCTTCGTCAACGCCTGGATGACGTTCCGATCTTGCTCGAGCTCGCAGAAGATGAAGGCGACGAAGCTTCGACAGAGGAAGCTTTGAAAGAGCTGGAATCCCTTCAGAAGGCGATCACTGAACTTGAGGTGCGCACTCTGCTCTCTGGCGAGTACGACGCTCGCGATGCCCTCGTCACCATTCGGGCTGAGGCCGGCGGCGTAGATGCCGCGGACTGGGCTGAGATGTTGCTGCGCATGTATACGCGCTACTGCGAGCGCCATAACTGGTCATACGAGATCTATGACACCTCATATGCCGAGGAAGCTGGCATCAAGTCTGCGACATTCGCGGTGAAGGCCCCCTACGCCTATGGCACTCTTTCGGTAGAACAGGGCACACATCGCTTGGTGCGGATCTCGCCTTTTGACAACCAGGGTCGCCGACAGACCTCATTTGCTGGGGTCGAGGTGATTCCGGTTGTGGCGCCAGCCGAAACAGCTGAGATCCCAGATGACGATCTGCGCGTTGACGTCTACCGTTCCAGCGGCCCGGGCGGTCAGGGCGTCAACACCACGGACTCCGCAGTGCGGCTGACACATATCCCGACCGGCATCGTGGTCTCCTGCCAGAACGAGCGCTCCCAGATCCAGAACAAGGCCACAGCAATGGTCGTGCTTCAGGCCAAACTCCTTGAGCGGCAGCGACAGGAAGACCGAGCCAAGATGGACGCCCTCAAGGGCGATAACTCCGGTTCGTGGGGAAATCAGATGCGTTCCTACGTCCTTCACCCTTATCAAATGGTCAAAGATCTGCGTACCGAGACCGAAACCGGCAACACCGCGGCCGTGCTCGACGGTGAGATCGATGAGTTCGTGGAGTCCGGTATTCGGTGGCGCAAGCAGCAAGCGATCGCGGCGTAATCGCCAAAGCCACTTACACTCTCTAGGTGATTCTTTTCGACCACGTGACCAAGCTGTATCCAACCCAGCAGCGTCCGGCCCTTGAGGAAGTTTCGGTAGAGATTGAAAAGGGCGAATTCGTCTTCCTGGTGGGACCTTCCGGCTCGGGCAAGTCGACCTTCCTGCGCCTGATCCTTCGTGAAGAGCGCCCGACTCAAGGCTCGGTGTGGGTTGCTGGCAAAGAGCTTGGCCACCTGTCGAATTGGAAGATTCCGTACTTCCGCCGCCAGATCGGCACCGTGTTCCAGGATTTCCGCTTGCTCCCGAACAAGACGGTCACCGAGAACGTGGCCTTTGCCCTCGAAGTGATTGGCAAGCCAAAGGCTCACATCAACAAGGTTGTTCCTGAGGTGCTTGAGGTGGTGGGCTTGGAGGGCAAGGAAAACCGTCGCCCCGATGAGCTTTCTGGTGGAGAGCAGCAGCGCGTGGCCATCGCCCGCGCATTCGTCAATCGCCCAATGTTGCTGATCGCTGATGAGCCGACCGGAAACCTCGACCCGGGAACCTCCGTTGGAATCATGCAGTTGCTTGATCGCTTGAACCGTTTGGGCACAA
Organism: Actinomycetota bacterium; assembly: GCA_030650795.1. Taxonomy (NCBI): domain Bacteria; kingdom Bacillati; phylum Actinomycetota; species Actinomycetota bacterium. The sequence continues at coordinate 66,093 of JAUSDJ010000023.1, read as the reverse complement.
CCGTCGTGATGTCGACGCACGACAGCGCCATCGTTGACCAGATGCGCCGCCGTGTCATTGAACTCGATGGCGGTCATCTTGTGCGCGACCAGTCACGTGGTGTGTACGGATACGCCCAGTAATGCGCGCAACGTTCGTCGCTAGCGAGGTCGGCCATGGGCTTCGCCGCAATCTGACGATGACCCTCGCCGTGGTGATCACCGTCGCGGTATCCCTTGGACTGTTCGGCGGTGCGCTGTTGCTTCGCGCGCAGGTTTCCACGATGAAAGATTTTTGGTACGACAAGGTCGAGGTCTCGATCTTCCTCTGTGGCAAGGGCAGCGACGCGGCTTCATGTTCGGGCGGGGCGGTCACTCAGGCGCAACGTGATCAGATCAAGACTGATCTTGAATCCTTGAAGCCACTCGTCGACACGATCTTCTACGAGTCTCAGGCTGATGCGTACCAACATTTTCAAGAGCAGTTCAAGAACTCGCCTATCGCTGACAACGTGCGCCAGAGCGCCTTGCCTGAGTCATTCCGAGTCAAGCTCTCCGATCCAACGAAGTACGAGGTCGTCGCTTCGGCATTTGCTGGGCGGCCTGGTGTTGAGCAGGTCAATGATCAGCGGCAGATCCTCGATAAGTTCTTCCGGCTGCTTGGTGGATTGCAAGCCATTGCTTTGGCGATTGCGGTGTTGATGCTTGTCGTCACGGTGCTGCTGATCGTCAACACTATGCGGGTTGCTGCATTCAGTAGGCGAAGAGAGACCAGCATCATGCGGTTGGTCGGCGCATCTAACTTCTATATCCAACTGCCCTTCTTGCTCGAAGCGGCTCTTGCGGCAGCAGCCGGAGCTGTTTTGGCCATCCTTGCTCTCATCTTGACCAAAGGAATTCTCGTGGACGAGGTCATCGCCCCGTCCTTCCAATTCACGTCATTCGTTGGCTGGGATGCTGTCCTTTGGATCGCTCCGGTCATGCTGATCACTGGCATCCTTCTCGCCGGTTCCGCAGCATTCTTTACGCTGCGCAAGTACCTCCGAGTCTGACCAGGAACGAGTAGCAGCCATGGCCCGTGAACAAGGGCGAAAGTTAGTCGCGCAAAATAAGAAGGCGCGGCATGACTACGCGATCGAAGATGTCTTTGAGGCGGGCATGGTGCTCACCGGCACGGAGGTGAAGTCCTTGCGAGCCGGCCGTGCCAGCCTGACCGACGGATTTGCCAGTATCGAAGATGGCGAGCTCTGGCTTCGTGGGGTGCACATCCCTGAGTACTCACTTGGCACTTGGACCAACCATGAGCCTCGTCGGGCCCGCAAGCTCTTGATGCGCAAGGAAGAAATTCGCCGCATCGTCAACAAGACCAAGGAGTCTGGCCTGACTTTGATTCCGCTCTCACTGTATTTCAAAGACGGCTACGCCAAGGTCGAGATTGCTCTGGCTCGTGGACGCAAGTCTTATGACAAGCGGCAGGCGATTGCCGAGCGTGAATCCAAGCGTGAGGCGACCAAGGCCATTGGTCGAGTTGCCAAGGGACGACTCGACTAATACTGCGGCTCGCCTACCCGTTCATGCTCACATGAGCCACTACGCTTTCGCGAAAATGGCTCTGGGCTCCTGCCCGGAGTTACCGCGGCGAATCAATACTCAAAGGACAAGAACATGACTACTGAAAACGCCATGCCAGCAGTTCCCGCCCCAGGAGTCAGCCCGAAGTCACGCACCGTGGCATCCGTGCTCTGCTTCTTTCTTGGAGTCATCGGCATCCACCGCTTTTACGTTGGCAAGACCGGCACCGGCATCGCCATGATCGTCACTCTGGGCGGACTTGGCGTGTGGGTGCTGATCGACTTGATCATGCTGCTCATCGGCTCTTTCAGAGACAAGGACGGCCTCCTCGTCCAGACCTGGAGCTAATCGAACTTTCAGAGGGGTCGGGCGAAGGGATTTCCACAATCCCTTCGGCCGACCTACCATTGACGTGAGCTCAGGCTCGTTGCCACTGCATAACTCAATATGGGGGTGACAGGTTTCGACGGACAGATGTTTTGACTGGAGAAGCGTGTCGAGAATCAAGGTGATCTCGTTAAGAATCCTTGAAAAATATAACTGCCAATAAAACGCAGTCTGCAGACGCTTACGCCCTCGCGGCATAAGCACATATCTGCCGTCAGCCCGATGTGTCCCCGAATCGGATGCTGACGTCGCTAGGGGACTCACCAAATGCGCCGGTCACGGGTGCAGGAGGAAAGCCAAACAGTGACTGGACCGCCCGGAGTAGTGCCGCACGAAGCACCGGGGTCAAGACAGCGATAGCGCGGCTACACACGTAGAAGAACAGAAGAGGCCTGCCTGGACCCGGGTTCGATTCCCGGCACCTCCACAAATAGTTGAGCCCGAAGTGAGTGATCGCTTCGGGCTCACGCCTATTTCCGATCGCAATGTCAGGCGCTGTAAGTGAAGTACTGATTCAGCTTCAACCAAGACTGCGGAATGCCAGCAGCTCTAGCCGCGATCGTGCAGCTGCCGTGCCTCTTCACAATGATCACGATGGCGCCAAGCACTGTCGGCTTGATGGCGCAACGTGTCGTGCCTGAAGTCACGACCCATGAGACTGACTGCCCGGTATTGGTCACCAAGCCTGGATCTGCGAGGCGGTACCACCGCTTGAAGGCCAGGCGACTAAAGCTCGGTGCCTTTGCCTGGATGGTTTGAATGCCAGCGGCCATCGCAACGGTATTGCGCTGGATTGACGGGAGGTAGTTGGCGTTGCCGGCTGTCGTTGCGGTAATTGCACATGTCCCGAAACCTGCCTTGGCTGTGATCGTCGTTCCGCTCACGGTGCACGACCCTGCTGCCGCGATGGTGACAGGCAGGCCAGACGTCGTGCGCGGATTCAATGTCACCGATGCGCTATTGCGCAGCACGTAGCCGGCTCCTGGGATCCAGGCAGTGCTAGTCCCGGATGGCACGAGGGTGATGCGATCAGCTTGCGCTGGTTGTCCGATCACGATGCTCTGCGATGCCGTTCCGTCAACCATTGCTCCCGTTCTGGAGTAGTTCACTTTGATGGTGCTCGTCCCGGATGAAGCCGGAGTCCAGTTGGTTGATGCCTTGCCACCGTTAAGTGCGCGCACATCGATGACAGTCGAGCCGATATAGAAGGTGACCGTGCCGGTTGACGTCGTGGGGGATACCTCCACCGAAATCGGGACTGCGGTTCCCGGAAGCCCAGTCGATGGCGCAGTGAGAGTCACGTTCGACCCCGAGGACGACACCGCCGTTGACGTGGTCGCGCTTGCCGATGCCAGCGTGTTGGTGTCGGGCGAGTAACTGGCCTTGATACTGAAGGTCTGCGCAGTGCTCGGCATCAAGATGCTGATCGTGGCCTTGCCCTGGCTCGAGAGCGCCTTGGTTTCTATTGGGGTCCCGTCGCCAGTCTGAAAGGTGAGGGTTCCGGCCGGCACGTAGCTGCCGGAGGTCTTGACCGTTGCAGTGAAATCTTGGATGGACGAGGTCTTGGCCATGCTGGGACCGTCGACAACTGTCGTGGTGGATGCCTTGGCAATGCTCACAGTTACTGCATTCGAGGTGACGGTCTGACTTCCGTCCGTTGCAGTGTAGACGGCATAGACACCGGCGGAGCCTGCTGCTGCCGGAGTCCACGTGACCGGATCCGAGACACCCTTGGTCGTGATGGAACTTGAACCGATCAGGTTGCCTGAGTTGACGAAGTAGGAGAGCAGTCCGGTCGGGATGTCTGATGAGCCGTCAGCCACCGAGGCTTTGAGGGGTATGCCGAATCCAACAGTGCCGCCATTTGGCTGGAAGGTGATGGTCGTTGCGGCAATCGCACCGGGAGCCAGCGTGACGGCGCCGGCGGCGACGGTTGCAATAGCGGCTGCACCGGCGACAGCGCGTACGAATCGCCGCTTCCAGAGCCCCCTTCTCGATGAAGGTTCTTCCCTGAATGATGCTGCATGGGTATGTGCGTTCATCGCTTCACCATAGATGAGCAAATCGGACTAAAAAGTTTTCGTAATCAAGTCTTTATAAAGCGCGTTTTGGAAAGCGCAGTCGATTGGCGGAACTTACAAATACGAAAAGATGTTGGTATGTATAGACTAATTGACATTGACCTGCAGCCACGCATCGTCGATTTGTTCAGGCGATGTCCGCACATTCACAGGAAGTTCTAAGGATTCACCTCGCAGTAAGGTCGCCGGCTATCTATTGCGTGACATCTTCATCTAGGACTGCTAATTTCGCTGGCATGACAATCCGAAAGATTTCGAAGAGGGTGCTCCCGATCAGTGGAGCAATACTGGCGATGTCGATGATGCTTGTGCCGCAGGCTCAAGCGGCTCCTGCTGCTGGCTCTCCTTCAGTCACCCGGGCCTATCAGCAATGGGTGTCCACTCTCGAGAAATCCGATTGTGATGGCGCTGACATGGCGGACCTCTATACGAAGCATGGAATTCTGCTCGCCACGTTCAGCACCTATGTGCAGGGAAGCGCGGAGATTACTAAGTATTTCGATCATCTCTCCTGCCACGACACCCTGACCGTCAGCACTCAGAAGATCACTGGCGCCAGTGTGGGCGCAATGGCCTACGCAACTGGCTTGTACACCTTCAGTTACAAGAATGCCGATGGCTCGACGACTACGGTGCCGGCCCGATTCACATTCGTTTTCGAGAAGAGCAAAGGCAAATGGCTGATTTCCAATCACCATTCGTCTAAAGATCCTGAGACTTCGAAGGACCCAATCGCAGCAACTCCGTAATTTGGAGCGATTCTTGGCCTTCGCATTCACACGTACTGTTCACGCATGACTTCCTCGCCACGGTGGTTTACCGCTACCCCTGAGGGCAATTCGCTGCGGTACGTCGAGCGCTTTCGTCACCTTGTCGCCTCCGGTGCTGATCTTGATGGTGAAGCCCGGCTGATTGATGCGATGGCCACGCGGAACGCCCGGATTCTCGATGCCGGCTGCGGATCAGGCCGCACGGCCGCTGCGCTGTTCGCTCGCGGCCACTTTGTGGTGGGAGTGGATGTTGATGTCACCATGATTGCAGCTGCAATCGAGGACTATCCAGGCCCGAATTGGGTCTGTGCTGATCTGGTGAATCTGGATCTTCCGGCCCACGGCTATGCGGAGGCCTTTGATCTGGTCGTATCTGCGGGGAACGTCATGGCATATGTCGAAGCAGGAACAGAGGTTCAGATCCTTGAACGTATGCGCGCTCATCTGGCATCCCGTGGTCGGGCTGTCATCGGCTTTCACACGGATAGATATGCGGTTGCAGATTTCGACGAGCACCTGACTCTCGCTGGCTTTTGCCTCGACTATCGTTTCGCGACTTGGGAGCTTGCCCCTTGGCACGAGCAGGCTGAATTTGCAGTCTCAGTACTCTCCGTCCCTTGATTTCAGTGCGAGCGGCTGGTCGAGACCGAATGATTGCTACGGTTCAGCGCAGTGTTTGCGCGGCCGAACCCCCGATGATTGGAGCATTCATGGAGGTCAAGGAACTCGGACATCTGGTGCTTTATGTGAGCGACCTTGATGCTTCGGCGCATTTCTATGGTGAGGTGCTCGGCTGGCGAATGATCTTCGGAGGTGAGCGCGAAGGCGTGCGCTTCTCAGCTGCAGCGTTTTCCTCTCCGTCGAATCGAACTCACCATGAGCTCCTCCTCATAGAGGTTGGCAAGGACTCTGCTGCGATACCCGCTGGTCGACGCGTGGGGATGTATCACTTCGGGCTGAAGATCGGAGACACGGACGACGAATTGCGTGCTGCGTTGGCCACGCTGAAGGAGCACAACGTCTCGATCGTCGGTTCTAGTGATCACACTGTTACGCACAGTCTTTATGTGTTGGATCCGGACGGCAACGAGGTTGAGCTCTACATTGATGTCGCTGGAGTTGACTGGAAGAGCGACCCCTCACTGGCGATGGCCGGAATCAAGCCACTGGTCCTGTGACCTTCCCTTAAGCAAGGCCCATACACACTACGTTTCTGCCATGGAGATCAGGGGTCGTCGAATCGTCGTGTTTGACGACAAATCGCGCCAGTTAGATCGCTTCGGAATCCTGTTCCTGCTCATTGCTGCCTCGATCGTCATGCTTTCTTTAGTCGATCTTTACGAACCCGTTGATGACCTGCTGGCGGAGTGCGTCTCGATTGGCGCTTCGGTACTCGTCGGCGCAACCCTGCTGCTTGCTTCAAGAGCTTCGGGTCTTGCCAAGCACTGGCAGTACATCGTCGATGTCGTCGTTGTTCTCAGCGTCTTGGCTCTGGCAGCAGCGACCCTTTTCAGCACAGCCACCGCTCTCGATCCGGATGGCACTATTGCTGCACCGGTGCTGATAACGATCCTGGCCGCAGTCACGCCAGCCGTCATCGTGCATCGCCTGGTGCAGCACCGACATATCGTGCGAGGAACGATGTTCGGCGCAATTTCTGCCTATCTCTTGCTGCCGATTGCGTTCTTCTACATGTTCATTGCGGTGAACGCGTTCCAGACTGAGCCGTTCTTCGGGGTTGAACAGCCGACGCAGATATACATGTACTTCAGTTTGGCTTCGTTGACCACGATTGGTTATGGCGATTACACAGCGCACTCCGATCTTGGACGCCTTCTGTGTACCAGTGAAGCGATGATCGGGCAGATCTATCTGGTGGCCTTCGTAGCGATGCTCGTGGGTCTGTTTGCTGCGCAATGGCGCGAAACAAGGGCTGGCGATCGGCCTTGAGCAAGCCCAAGCGAGCAATTGAGCTAGTACTCTTTCGCGTATTCTCGTCGTCGGCTGATGCCGTGCTGCAACGCCGGCCTACCGATCTACTGCTCTTGGCAGCGGGAGTAGTCGGACTCGGCGCATTGGCTTGGTACGCACCCGGCCCCACGTCGCTTGACGAATCGATCTCGTCTGTTGTCAGCACCGCCCCGGGCACCTTCAACTGGCTGTGGCAATTGCTGTATGCGCTGATGTTGCTGTGGGTCGTGTATCTGGCAATTCGTCTCGCGGTTCTCACCCCGATTGTCGTGACGGCCTCGCCTTATATGACTCGCCCACTTCGTCGCCTTGGGCGTGTGCTGATTGCCTTGGGCGCAATTGCCTGCGTTGCCCTGGGTCTCGCGTACCCGATCGGAATAACGGCAGGTCTGCTGATGGGCATGGTGGCGGCGGCCGTTGTGCACCTGCTGCGCGGTTCGCCGGCGGTCTGCTCACCTTCGATGAGGTTGCGCTCGCGCTCGCAGACATTGGTGTTGAGGTGGGCATCGACAGCGTTGCGATGGCAAAGGTGCAGATTCCCGGTGAGCAGTTGCTGAGTGCCCGCGGTGCAGAAGGTCAACGACTGCTCGTCAATTGCCGCCAATCTGGGGTTCGGTCTCAACTCGTTGGCTGCGCAAGCACGAATACGTCTGATCCACATTGAGCTTTCAGTGCACCCGATCGGGAAGATCCAGGGGCTCGGCTGGTCCATGTCTGGGATACAGCACTTCAGTGAGACCAGCGCCGACGAGTGCTCCGATGATCTGCATGAAAACGAACATTGGGACGCTTGCTGGAGCGATCCCAGAGAACGAATCTGTTGCGCTGCGCCCAATGGTCACAGCCGGATTGGCGAACGAGGTGGAGGATGTGAAGAAATACGCAGCACCGATCCAAGCGGGCACGAGCAATGCGCCAAGATGCCCGCGACCCGTACGTGTCAATGCGCCAATGACGAGGAGCAATCCGGCTGTGGCGACGATCTCACCAATCCATATTGGCCAACCCGTGCGCACGTGACTTGAGGCATTCCAGGCTGGGAGTTCGAACATGATGTTGGCGATTGCGACGCCGATCAATGCACCGGAAACCTGCGCAGCGACGTAACAGCCGGCCTCAATGGCCCTCATCTCACGTCGAAGGAGTTCGATTCCGGTCACCGCTGGATTGAAGTGAGCACCAGAGATTGGCCCGAGCACCCAGATCAACACTCCTAGGACGAGCACTGTCGAGATCGCGTTGATGAGCAGAACAACCGCAAGGTCCTGGGAGAGGTTCGTCCCCATGATTCCTGAGCCAACGACTGTCGCTACGAGAATCGCGGTCCCCAGCAACTCAGCGGCGACTCGACGCCAGATGGCGAACTTCACCGGACCTCCTCTTGATGGTGTGCGACAAGGTAGTTGACAGAGCAATGTATATCAACAAGCATTGACTCAATGAAAGTTGAAGCAATTAAGCCAGAGTCCTCCACAGCCCTTGATTCGACGGTGGAGAGGGCGCGAGTGCTCAATGCCTTGGGCGATCCGATCCGCCTTGCCATCGCTGATTTGCTGCAACTGCAAGATCTCTCGCCAGATCAGTTGGCTGACTGCCTTGGCGTCGCAGGGAATCTGCTGTCGCATCACCTCAAAGTGCTACAGGAGGCCGGGGTTGTTGCACGAGTTCATTCGCAGGCCGATCGTCGTCGCACCTACGTGCAGTTGAAGATCGAATCTTTCGCGGGCCTGCTTCCTGGGGATGGAGGAATTCGCGCACGGCGAGTGGTGTTTGTCTGCACAGAGAACTCGGCTCGTTCGATCCTCGCAGATGCAATCTGGCAAACGGTGAGTGAGATTCCCTCAGCTTCGGCCGGGACGCACCCTGCTGCTCGCATCAACCCCAAGACTCTCTCTGCTGCGCGACGCAAGGGACTGTCTGTGTTCAGTGCCAAGCCTCACTCAATCGACGAAGTCCTGCGTAAAGACGATCTTGTCGTCTCTGTGTGCGATGCAGTGAATGAAGAGCTCGTGCATATGGCGAATCCCCGTATTCACTGGTCAATTCCCGACCCAGCGCGAGTGGGAACCGAAAAGGCCTTCGATTCGGCAGTTGCTGAATTACAGGCGCGGGTTATTTGTCTTGCTCCCCGAATTGTGCAGTCACGAACTCGAACCCGACGAACAAGGAGTTCGTAGTGGACGATTCACAACTCGTGAGTCATCGTCCGACTGTGCTGTTTCTCTGCACTCACAACGCCGGACGATCGCAGATGGCGCTTGGCTACTTCCGTGAGCTCGCGGGGGATCGCGCTGTGGCTTGGTCAGGCGGATCGGAGCCGGGCAAGGAGGTCAACCCCGCTGCGATTGCAGCGATGCGCGAGGTCGGTATTGATATCAGTGGCGAATTTCCCAAGCCTTGGACCGACGAGGTCGTGCGTGCGGCAGACGTAGTCGTCACGATGGGCTGTGGAGATGCCTGCCCGTTCTTTGCGGGCAAGCGCTATGAGGACTGGGTGCTTGAGGACCCAAACGGACTAGGGGTTGATTCAGTGCGCCCGATTCGCGATGAGATTCGAGATCGAGTTCAAGGACTGCTTGAGAGCTTGGGCGTCCCAGTTGCCTGAGCTCGATGCAGAAATCCCGGACGGTGTTTCCACGAGGCCACGCTGAGCGTGGAGGCCGCGGACATAATCGAGAGCACGCTGAAGAACGATCCAACCGAAGCAAATGAGGCGAAGGAACCGATAGAGCCCACTGAGAAGGCCGAATTGATCGAGCCGATGCTCATAAATGAGTTCTTTGAGCCGATACTGAAAGCGGAGTTTGTTGAGGCCAAACTCCAACGCGAATTGCTGCGGATACGGGCTTCAGCCATGCCGCTCCTTCGTTCTTGATGCGCTAACAGTCATCATGCCGCACTGCGCTGCACCAAATGTCCGACGATAAATGGCGTGATGGTCTCTGAGCGTCAGTAGGATTTCGCTATCGGTTCAGGAGGAGGTGACCAGTGAAACTTCCACGTATGCAACTTGAGCGTGTTGAAGTTGGCGTGCGCATCACCTGCTGGACCGCCCTCGGGGCGGCCTTGGGAGCGGTGCTCCTTGGTCACAACGAGATTTCACCTCAGGTGCTTCTGCCGATCACGTCAATCTTCTTCGGCCTCATTGTCATCGAACTCGTCCTGGCCATGATCCTCATGGCCTCGCGCAGAAAGCCGCTCTTCGCTTTGCTGATGGCCCTCATTCTCTGGTCGACCGGATCCTCTCTGGTCAGCGCCAGCGCCGAGCCAGATGCGATGTCCTTCCCCTCGCCGAGTGAGACTTTCTTCCTCGCCTCCTACCTTGCGCTTGCCGCCTTCTTGGTGCTCGATGCCCAGTCCCGCCTCGCGCGCAGCGTGAACTCATGGCTTGACGCAGCCATCGTCTGCGGCGGCATGGCCAGTATTGCCGGCGTCTTCTTGATGTCTCCTCTCGGGCGCAGCGTGCCCGACAACATCCCAGTGATCGTGGCTCTGCTGTTCCCGATCCTGGATGTCGCACTCCTGATGTTGGTGCTGGCGCAAGCGCTGCTGGGCGCTCGCGCTTGGTCTTGGCGCACCGGAGCACTCATCTTGTCCTTTGTCGCGCTGCTCGCGGCCGACTCGACCCTCGTCACCAATGTCGAAGGCAACGCCTATGACTTCCCGGTGATACTGGACGTGCTCTGGGGCCTGTGGGCAATACTGCTCATCGAGGTTGGTGTCCGTCCGACCAAGCACCGGACGCGCACGGATCTCTCGTTGCACTGGTCCTTGGTGGTCTTCAGTTTCGCTGGCGCTGTTACCCTGCTCGCGGTGAGGCCAGATGGCGCCACTGGTCAGGCACTCGCGGTCACCGCCACCATCACCACCTTTGCGGCGGGTGCTCGTCTGGTCACAGCCCTGCGCGATTCGCAAGCCACGACTGAGGCCTTCCGCCTGGCGCTCACCGATGACCTCACTGATTTGCCGAACAGACGTGCGGTCAAGCAGATCATCGATGACTCGATCACCAAGCGCGGCAAGTTGGGACTGATGCTGTTGGACCTCGATGGGTTCAAGGATGTCAACGACACCCTCGGGCATGCCGCAGGTGATCAGTTGCTCATTGAGGCTTCGTGGCGCATGCGCAACGCAGTGAAGTCCACTTGCACCGTCGCCCGGATGGGTGGCGATGAATTCGCAATAATCAGCCCGTCGTCGGATGCGCTTGAGCTATTGGAAACGGCAAATCTGGTGCACGAGGCACTGATGGATGTCGTCCACGTCGACGGCGTTGATCTCACCTTGAGTGCTTCGGTGGGTATCACCTTGCAGGAGGTGACCGACTCCAATGCGATCGACCTTTTCCGTCGCGCAGACATTGCCATGTATCAGGCCAAGCTCGTCCGAAGCACCACCGAGTTCTACGACTCTGAGAAGGATGAGTTCTCCCGCCAGCGACTGCGCATGGGCGAGGAACTGCGCAGAAGCCTGCGCGAGCATCAACTCGAGGTTTGGTATCAGCCCAAGGTCGATGTTACGACTTGGGAGAACAAGGGCGTTGAAGCGCTCGTTCGCTGGCGCCATCCAGAGCATGGGCTGCTTGCACCGCAGGCTTTTCTGGGAGTGGCTCGCCGTACTGGACTCATGGCCGATCTCACGACCTACATCTTTCGTCAATGCCTGGCCGACTACGAGGATTGGCGCAGCCAGGGCATTGACATGGGAATCGCCATCAATATCGCTCCGCAGGAAATGCTGAGCCGCAGGATTTTGCCCGAGATGTACGCAATTCTCGAAGACTCCAGCGTGCCTGCAGAGGCGATCACGCTCGAAGTGACTGAAGAGTCGTTCATGGCTGACCCAGATCGGGCGCATGCAGTCATCACGGAGGCGCATTTCCGGGGTCTGCGCATTTCCATTGACGACTTCGGCACGGGATTCTCGTCACTGTCGTATCTACGAGACCTGCCGATCCACGAGATCAAGCTCGATCGCTCACTTGTGGTGCCATGCCTCACGGATCAGCGCAGCAGGCTCATCGTTGAATCCACCATTGCAATGGCGCATGCGCTTGGCCTGAAAGTGGTGGCCGAAGGCGTTGAAAATGCGCAGAGCGCAGCGCTGATGGTAAGCATGGGTGCGGATCTACTGCAGGGCTTCCACTACTCGCCAGCTCTGCCCCAGGAGCATGTGGCGAGTTGGCTTATGACAACTACCCTGCAACCAGGCTGAGTTCGGCAACCACGTCTTGGCGAGCAGCGGCGCGCTGCTGAGGAGTGCGCACGCGCAGGCTCTCGCGTGACGGCAGGGTCATTCCTTCAAGTCCTTCTCCCAGGGTCAGGGTGCGGTAGGTGATGGGGTTGGCCGTGCGGTTCGCCGACAGCATCTTCACGATGTCCATGTAGACCGGACGAGTGGCAGCAGAGCCCAAGTACTCGCCCGCTTCTACGCCTGGGAAGGTCGAGAAGTGCACGTCCATGAATGACAGGAAGCGGCGTGCGCGCTCGTCGAGCATGGCGGTCACGGCTGGGATGGCATTCGCACGGGTAGTGGCAACCATTGCGTGGAGAAGCGCCATGGTCACCATCGGCGCCTGCGTGCGGTACTCAGCGCGCACGCCCAAGGTCGCGATGTCCCAAGTCTTGTCAGGGGCAATGCCGCAGGCGCGAGCAAGGCGCGCACTCTCGGCAAACCATGGCGAGGCGTTGATATCATTGAGAGTCTTCGTGCCCATCACGCCAGGTGTGATGATGCGGCACACGCCGACGGTGTAGCCGCTCTCATCAGTCACGCTGATGAGGAAGGAAGAGTCGTCGTACGGTCCGTACTCATTATTGAGCTCATCAATGGTGTTGCCGTAGGCCTGCAGGAACACTGCCTGCTCGCAATCCAAGGCAGACTTGTAGAGATCACCCACCGGATCCACATGCAAGGTCCATGACTGGCGGCGCACCTTGGCGCCGTGATCAGCAATATTCGAGATCGTTGCGATGGGACTCATAGCGGGTTCTCCTTAGTATTCGCGAAATGCGATCTGAAGCGGTCGTAATTTCTGCTGGGTGAAGTCAACTGCGGCCTGCGGCGTGAAGTATTTGCAGGTGTAGATGTCCACGCTGAAGAACAGCCGGGGCTGCTCCCATGCGTAGAAGTGCGCGCCGGAAGTTTCCCAATGAATCCAGCCAGCCCATCCGTACATGTCTGAGCGATGAGTGACGGGCTTGATCAGGGCAACCATGTTCAGCACCTCAGACAGTTCAGTGAGGTACTGCTCGATTTCTGGGGCGGTGATGGGCGAAACCACGAGCCCCTCAATCACCATCCGCTGCCGGTGGATCTCAGGTGCGAGATCTGCCATGGCTAGCTCCGGCGACGTTTTGGCATTCATAGGGGCCTAAGGTAACGCCAAATTCCTCATATCGTGAAGCCAACCTCCGTTGCAGGGGCGAGTTCACGATCTGAAGTTTCTTCACCCTATCCCTGTGACGTGAGCGACTTCCAGTGGTCTGACTCGATCAAGACTTCTTGCGAGGTCCCCTGATCAGACCTTCTTGTACGACCGATGCAATGAGGGTGCCATCAGGCTCATAGAAGAGCCCACGGGCCAGCCCATGACCGCCGCGGGCAACAGGAGTGTCCTGGGCGAACAGCAGCCATTGGTCTGTCCTGATCGGTGCGTGGAACCACATGGCGTGGTCGATCGAGGCCATCTGCAGTTGCTCTTGGAGATGGATGTTCGGACTCAGAGCAGTGGGCACCATGGTGAGGTCGGACAGGTACGTCAGCGCGCACGCCTGAATCAATGGATCATCAGGGAGTTCTTGCCGGATGCGCACCCAGGCCATCCGCTCGTACCGACCGTCCTTCATCTCCACGGCCTTGTCCTGATCGAACTGCCGCAGGTCGATCCATTTGCGCGAGGACTCCTGATCGTCAGTCCGCGGATCGCGTCCGTTCTTCTGGCCCATGCCCATCATGGTTTCGGGTGACCCCTCCTCAGGCGGGGGAGCCGACGGCATCTCGAATTGGTGCTCTGGGCCAGGATCGATCGTGGAGAACGACGCGGTCATCAGGAAGATGGTTTCGCCGTTCTGCACTGCGCGCACGATTCTCGAAGAGAAGGAGCCACCCTCGCGCACTCTCTCCACGAGATAGGTAATGCGGTCTTCGCTTTTGCCCGGGCGCAGGAAGTAACCATGCAATGAGTGCACCCTGCGCTCAGGATCGTCGACCGTCATGCCGGCGGCCATGACGGACTGCGCTGCAACTTGGCCGCCGTAAGTGCGCAGTGCCCCGCCAACCCGACTATGTCCGGTGAAGATGTCGCGATCGATGCGTCGCAGCATCAGGCGATTGGTGAAGTCAGCGTTCACGACCGGGACCGGTTGGGTCAGATCTCGGGGTGCGGGCGCCACAGTCACAGGTCAATCCTAGTGAGCATTGCAGGCCTTGATGAGCACGCTCAGAAGGCGATCAGACCTCGGAAGCCTTCGTCAGTTCTGCGAGCTCGGCGTCGGAAAGAGTCAGGGTCGCCATGGGGATCAACTCGGCCAACTGCTCCAGATTGCGGGCGCTGGCAATGGGGGCAGCAATGGTCGGCTGTGCGAGCAGCCACGCAAGAGCCACGGCCGACAGCGGCACATTGTGATTGGCCGCTACCGAATCCATGGCCGCCAGCACCGCGAGCCCGCGGTCGTCGAGCATCTTGGAAGCTCCGCGGGCGCGAGGGCTGTCGATGCGTTCGGCACCTGGGCGGTACTTGCCTGTGAGGAAGCCGCTTGCCAGACCGAAGTACGGGGCATGAGCCATACCGGCCTTGGCCACCACCTGACGAACGCCATCCTCATACTCCGAGCGGTTCATGAGGTTGTAGTTGTTCTGCAGCACCCGGTACTTGGCGAAGCCGTTCGCCTCGCTGATGTCCAAGGCCTCCTGCAGGCGGGCCGAGTCGAAGTTCGATGCGCCGAGGACGCGAACCTTGCCAGCCTTCACGAGCGCGTCATAGGCTCCCAAGGTCTCGGCTTGCGGAGTCTCACGGTCATCCTGATGTGAGTAGTAGAGATCAATGTGATCAGTCTGGAGACGTCGAAGCGAATCCTCAGCAGCCAAGGGAATGTTCTCAGCGGAAAGGCCCTTGCGGGCTGCCAGGCTTCCGACCTTGGTGGCAATCACCATCTGGTCGCGATTGCCGCGTTCTTTCATCCAGTTGCCGATGATCGTCTCGGATTCGCCTCCTTCGTAGCCAGGAAGCCAACCGTTGTAGGAATCTGCAGTGTCGATGAAGTTACCGCCAGCGGCTGCGTACGCATCGAGGATGTCAAAGGAAGTTGCCTCATCCGCAGTCCAACTGAAGACATTTCCTCCGAGGCAGAGCGGGTAAACGTCGAGATCGGTATCAGCAAGTTTGGCCATGGACTGCATCGTGCCGCATATCGCTACAGCGTGTCTGCGATATCGGTTCGTCCGTAGCGAAAGTCCGCAATCTGCCGGCCTTGCTCTAGGCCAAGGGATTCGTACTTCGTGATGGGTCGCCACTGGGGACGTTCAACTCGACCTCCGCGCCATTCAGGACAGGCTCCCAAGGTCGCTTCTATGTGCCCGGCGTAGGGGGCCCAGTCCGTTGCGAGATCCCAGGTTCCGCCGACGCGAACTCGATTGGCGATGAGACGAGCTCGACCGACCTGCACGAGTCGACGTTTCTGATGCCTGATCTTTGGCCAAGGATCAGGGAAGAAACTCCGAACGCCGGCGAGGGAGCCGGGTCCAAGATTGTGTTCGAGCACGTGGATGGCATCGCCAGAGATCACTCTGATGTTCGTCAGACCCTCTTCATGTATTCGACTGACGAGATCACCGACCCCAGGCGTGTGCACGTCTACAGCCAGCAGTCCGATCTCGGGTTCTTGGGCTGCCATTTGAGCCGTCGTGATTCCGGTACCAAAGCCAATCTCCAGCACGACTGGGCGCCCATCAAAGAGCGCGTCAAGATCCATCAGTGCGTGTGGTGAGAGCAGATACGGGCTTTGGGTGGTGAGTCCGCGCACCTGCCTGTTGGTGATGCGCCCACGCCGCGGTTTGTACGTGCGGATCGGCGGATACTGGGAATGCGCGGTCACGGAAGTCGTTCCTCACTGTTGTGGGCAAGGTTCGCACATCTCCGACTGTGGCTGCGGCACTCGTGCGAGGGATTCAGTCGCGACCTTTCATATGCAATCCTCAGGGTGTGCCCGAACTGTCCTTCGAAGAGTTGGCTCAACTGCGCTTGCGCCGTAGCGCCAAGTGGCAAGCCTTTGGACCCGACGTCATTCCGGCTTGGGTTGCTGAGATGGATTTCGCGATGGCACCGCCAATCGCTGCCGCTCTGCATGCCGCGATTGATCGATCTGACACCGGATACGCGTGGCCGCAGGCAGTGGGCGAAGCTCTTTCCGTATTTGGGGCTACGCGTTGGGGCTGGCTCGTTGATCCAGCCAACGTCATCCCAGTGGCAGACGTGCTGACCGGAGTCGGACAGACGCTCATCGCTTTGACTCAGCCGGGCGAGGCTGTGGTCATCAACAGTCCCGTCTATCCGCCGTTCTTCACCACGGTCGCTCACGTTGCGCACCGAACCGTCGTTGATGTGCCACTTGTCTGGAACGGTGCCCGCCACGTGCTTGATTTAGCAGGACTCGCTCGTGAATTCTCCCGGCCAGAGGTAACGGCCTACCTCCTGTGCAGCCCGCAGAATCCGACGGGCTTGGTGTTCAGCAGGGCCGATCTTGAGTTCATAGCGCAGCTCGCAGCCGAGCATGGCGTGATGGTCGTGGCAGACGAGATCCATGCACCTATGACTCATCCCGGAGTCGAGTTCTGGCCCTACTTGGCCGTGAGCGGTGATCGCCCGGCCGTCTCAGTGATTTCAGCATCGAAGGCTTGGAATATTGCCGGCTTGAAGTGCGCTCAGATCGTCACGAACGACGCTGAGCTCACTGCCCGCCTTCGTACCCAAATTCCGCTGGAGACTCAGCATGGGGCTGGACATCTCGGCGCCTTGGCGGCAATCGTCGCCTACACCGAGGGACAGCCGTGGTTGGATTCCCTGGTTGAACATTTGAGAAAACAAGCTGAATTGCTCAGCGAACTCCTGGTGATGCATCTGCCCTTGGTCCGTTGCGAGAAGCCCATGGCTTCCTACCTGGCTTGGTTGGACTGTCGCCCGCTGGATTTGGGAAAGGATCCGGCCGCGTACTTTCTCGAGCATGCGCGAGTCGCGCTCAATTCTGGGCCGACCTTCGGTCCCAGTGGCGCTGGATTCGTCAGACTCAACTTTGCGTGCTCCCCGGAATTGCTCATTGAGATCGTCACACGGATGGGAGCTGCCCTGAGATGAAGGCCTCGGCTGGATTTCGTCGCTTCTTGCGTGGCGTAGTCGTGGTCGTGATCACTCTCATGTTGGCGGGGCTCACCACCAGTCCGGCGACCGCCGATAGTGGCCGCACCCTTGCTCTCGGCGATTCAGTGATGCTGGGCGCACGGGCCGCCTTGCAGAATCTTGGAGTTCAGAAGGTCGATGCCAAGGTCAGCAGGCAGGCGACTACGGCGCCAGGCCTGTTGCGCGAACGAGGAGATGGTCTGCAGCGCCGGATCGTGATTCATCTCGGCACCAATGGAATCTTCTCCAAGCAGATCTGCCGCTCCATCATGAAAGCCGTGGGTCCGGATCGGCAAGTGTTCTTGGTGAACTTCAAAGTGCCTCGACGGTGGGAGAAGCCAAACAACCGTGCCGTGGATCAATGCGCCGCTCTGCACGCGGATCAAGTCACTGTCGTGGATTGGCACCTGGCGGCGAGCAAGCATCCCGGGTGGCTGTACTCCGATGGGATGCACTTGCGACCCAGCGGCGCTCGGGGTTTTGCCAAGCTGATCGAAGCAGCACTGCGATCCAACGTGAGCGATCCCACGTTTGTGGCGACTAAGCCGAATTGAGCCTGTGCAGTTAGTCACAAGACACGCTTGGAAACCCTTTTTGGGTGTGTGCACTGCTGAAAAGTGGAGCATCCTTAGGCCAGTTCGGTTACTCAATGAGGAGTGTTCATGTCGGTCCCCGGTCTCGAGAATCCCCCTACGCGAAATAAGCAATTGCTCGAGTGGGTCGAAGATATGGCCGCGCTCACGCAGCCAGATCGCGTTGCATGGTGCGATGGCTCGCAGGAGGAATGGGATCGCCTCACTCAGCAGATGGTCGACGCCGGCACTTTCATCCGCCTGAACCCCGAGATCCGCCCGAACTCCTTCCTTGCTCGCTCGAGCCCAAGCGATGTGGCTCGCGTCGAGGACCGCACCTTCATCTGTTCGCAACGTGAGATCGATGCCGGACCGACGAACAACTGGGCTGACCCCACGAAGATGCGAGAGAAGATGACGGAACTCTTCGCAGGTTCCATGCGTGGTCGCACGATGTACGTCATCCCGTTCTCGATGGGTCCTTTGGGATCACGCATCGCGCAACTCGGCGTTGAGATTTCTGACTCGCCTTATGTCGTTGCGAGCATGCGCATCATGACTCGCATGGGCAAGGCAGCGCTCGACATCATTGGTGAGCATGGCGATTTTGTTCCTGCGATCCACACGGTCGGCTACCCATTGATCGACGCTGATGGAAATGCGCGCGAGGACGTTTCTTGGCCGGCAAATGACACCAAGTACATCGTGCATTACCCAGAGACTCGTGAGATTTGGTCCTACGGATCCGGCTACGGCGGCAACGCACTCCTTGGCAAGAAATGCTTTGCACTGCGCATTGCTTCAGCAATGGCGCGCGACGAAGGCTGGCTGGCAGAGCACATGCTGATCCTCAAGCTCACATCTCCGCAGGGCAGCGTGCGCTACATCTCCGCGGCCTTTCCGTCGGCCTGTGGCAAGACCAACCTCGCGATGCTCGAGCCCACCATTCCGGGCTGGAAGGTCGAGACTGTCGGTGACGACATCGCCTGGATGCGCTTTGGCGATGATGGCCGCCTGCATGCCATCAATCCCGAGGCAGGCTTCTTTGGCGTGGCTCCAGGCACTGGCATGGAAACCAATGCCAACGCCGTTCGTAGCCTGGAAGCGAACTGCATCTTCACCAACGTCGCTCTCACCGATGATGGCGACATCTGGTGGGAAGGCCTGACACCAGAAGCGCCGGCGCATCTCATTGACTGGAAGGGCCAAGACTGGACTCCGGAGTCAGATGAACCGTCCAGCCATCCCAACGCTCGTTTCGCCGCACCGGCGAGCCAGTGCCCATCGATCGCACCGAACTGGGAAGACCCAGCAGGTGTGCCAATCGATGCCATACTCTTCGGCGGGCGACGAGCCACCAACGTTCCTTTGGTGACCGAGTCCTTTGACTGGCAGCACGGAGTCTTCGTCGGGTCGACGGTCTCCAGTGAGATGACGGCTGCAGCCGTGGGCGGCATGGGGCAATTGCGTCGCGATCCCTTCGCCATGCTGCCCTTCTGCGGCTACAACATGGCGGATTACTGGGGCCACTGGCTCAAGGTCGGCGCCTTCACCACTCCTGACAAACTCCCACGTATCTACTCGGTCAACTGGTTCCGCAAGGATTCCGATGGCAAGTTCATGTGGCCCGGCTACGGCGACAACTCGCGCGTACTTGAGTGGATCGTGCGCCGTCTGGATGGCGATGCGGAGGCGGACACCACGCCTATCGGTCTCGTGCCTGCCGCAGGAGATCTCAACGTCGACGGACTCGACATCAGTGCTGAAAAGCTCGCTGATCTGTTCGCCGTTGATCCCAGTACCTGGCTAGCAGAGGCAGACCTGACTGAGGAGTACTACTTGCAGTTTGGTGATCGGGTTCCAGAAGCACTTCATCTGGAACTTGCGGGTTTGCGTGAGCGCCTGAATCAGGCATAAGCCGGGGGCAATAGTTCAGGCCATAGTCGAAACGAGCAAGGCCTTGATTGAGTGCATGCGATTTTCTGCTTGATCAAAGACGATGCTCGCAGGTGATTCGAAGACTTCGTCTGTAACTTCGACTCCGTCGAGCAATCCAAATTGGTCCGCGATTTGGCGACCAACATTGGTGTTCTGATCGTGGTAGGCCGGCAGGCAGTGCATGAACTTTGCGCGGGGGTTGTTGGTGAGTTGCATCAGATTTGAATCAACGCGATACGGCCGCAGAAGATCGACCCGCTGCACCCACACGTCTTTCTCCTCGCCCATCGAGACCCAGACGTCGGTGTGCACGAAATCGACACCGGAAAGGCCTTCGGCAGGACTGTCTGTGACAGTGATGCTGGCACCGCTGATGGCGGCTCTTGTCTGAGCAAGTTCTTGTACGTCAGCATCTGGCCACAGACTGCGTGGTGCCACGATGCGCACGTCGGCACCCATGATCGCTCCCATGACCAAGAGTGAGTTGCCCATGTTGTATCGCGCGTCGCCGACATAGGCATAGCGAAGGGGGCCGCCGTTTGAGTGGTGCTCCTGCATCGTCATGAAGTCAGCGAGCATCTGCGTGGGATGCCAGCGGTCGGTGAGGCCGTTGAACACTGGCACTGATGACGCTTCAGCCAGCGCGAGTACCGTGGAATGGTCCGCACCTCGGTACTCGATTCCGTCAAACCAACGATCAAGTACTCGCGCCGTGTCAGCGATGGACTCCTTATGTCCGATCTGCGAACTGGCTGGATCCAGGATTGACACGTGCCCACCCTGATCCTTCATCGCGATTTCGAACGCGAGTTTGGTGCGCGTGGAAGTCTTCTCAAAGATGAGCGCGAGGTGCTTGCCTGTAAGTCGCGGGCGTTCACTGCCGAAATTGCGCTCGGCTTTGAGTTGGACTGCAAGATCAAGCAATCCCTGCAGTTCTGCTGCAGTGAAGTCTGACTCTTGAAGGAAGTCGCGATCCAGGAGTGTCACCAGCCGAACGCTAGCGGCTGGGAGTCGCATCTCCATAAATCGGGTCAGCCGATGCTGTGGGCAAAGGCCGCTTAGACTTCCGGCCATGAGTACGCCCCTGGACTCCCCGAGCCTGTCTGGCGACACGCTCCTTGAGGAGAACACCCGGCTGAGCAACGACGATGGTGATCACGAGCGATTCGCCCACTACGTGGAGAAGGCCAAGATTGTCGAGAGCGCCGTCACTGGTGAGCCAATCAAAGCCTTGTGCGGAAAAGTCTGGACTCCAGGACGAGATCCTTCACGATTTCCGATTTGCCCAGAATGCAAGAAAATTCATGAGTCCCTACCGCGCGGTGGCGATTAATATTTGCCGCGCTGCCAGTTCGCGTTCCACCGGCATGCGGCTTTCCTTCCTGACGCTCATGCTTGGGCTAGGGCTGGCCGCTTGCGGTTCCACGCAGGTAGCCGAGCTCACGCCGACTGCGATTGCGGCAAGCGGCTTGGCACCGGGCATTGGGTCATGTTCATTTTCGAATCTCACAACTCTTGATGCCGCGCATCTTGCGATCGCACA
Source organism: Actinomycetota bacterium (assembly GCA_030650795.1). Taxonomy (NCBI): domain Bacteria; kingdom Bacillati; phylum Actinomycetota; species Actinomycetota bacterium. Next base: position 44,888 of record JAUSDJ010000023.1, on the reverse strand, counting down.
CGCACTGCCCAAGCCGCCGTACTACACACCTCGAGCTTTGCGCGGCCCGGTCGGATTCGATGTCGATGTTGCAGATCAGATCGCGGTGGGCTTGGGCTTTCAAGTCAACCAAATAGCGTGGCGTCAGTTGGGCCGGGTGTTTGATCGCCACGGGCGCCCGAACTTCGACATTGCAGTTGCACAACTCGAAAAGCAACGATCCAGCCAGGCCCTGATCTACTCCGAACCGTATTTCACTGAGACTCAAGTGCTGTTGGCACTCCCTGACACTCCGATCACGAAAGTGAAATCCAGTTCAGAGCTTGCCGGCTCATCCCTTGGTGTGGTCCTGGGATCGTCCAGCCAGGCCTATGTGCCTCGTGAACTCGGAATAGACCCGACTGTGTATCTGACAAATAACGTCTTGAAGACAGCGATACGCGATCACCACATCACCGGCATGGTGGTTCCTGTTGAAGAGGTACCGAGTTTCCTGGCGACTTCGAGTGAGCCCTTGGTTGTCGTAGGTCAGTTTCCTCCAGCGAAGAAGGCCTTGACCTATCGCGTGGCCTTACCCGCCGGCGATCCACTGCTGACCTGCGTCGATGAAGTCCTAGCCAAAATGACAAAGTCTGGACAACTCGATGACTTGCGCGCGCGATGGTTTGCAGACGGGGTGAATCGAACGATTCAGACCGATTAGCAGGCTCCATCGCTTGAATACCAAAGAAATGTGGGCGTGGGACGAGAGTGTCCTCCACTTGCCGCCCCTACGATTTCGGTAGGCGTTCTTGGCGCTATTTCGCAAAGAAATATGGAGGATGTATGACCACGGTGGATACAGGAACCGCTGAAGCCAGCGAGATGATCGCGGTTGTCAGTCGTAACTGGTGGATGCTGCTGTTCGTCGGAATTGTCAGCATCGTCGTTGGAGCCTTTTGTGTGTTCCAGCCAGAGACTGCTATCAAGACCCTTGCACTGCTCTTCGCAATCTGGTTGATCATCACAGGACTCTGGCAGTTCGTTCGAGGATTCAGTTCGGGGCTTGGTGGCGTCACGCGTGCATTGCTGCTCATCACCGGCGCGTTGTCACTGCTCATTGGGCTCGAGGCCCTGCGTTCATACTTCGAGACCAACAGTGCACTGCTTGCGGGCTGGATTCTGGCCATCTTCATCGGCGTGGGTTTCCTGATGCGTGGCTTTGCAGATCTCTTCATGGGTATTGAGCGAAAGGGTCAGGCTGGCCGCGGCTGGCAGATCTTCTCGGGAATTGTCATCATCATTGGTGGCTTTGTTGTGTTGACGGTTCCGATGACCATCGTTGCTCTGGCTTGGGTCGTTGGAATCTGGCTGATTGTGATTGGCCTGTTTGAGGTGCTGGGCGCATTCATGGTGAAAAGGGCCGCTGCTTAGCGCGATTTGTGAATGGCCCGCGGCTCTGCCGCGGGCCATTACATTTGTGCCATGGCTGCTGAAACTTCCCAAACTCTCGGCCGTGGCTTGCGCATCCTCGAAGTTGTGGCAGATGCGCCCGATGGTCTGACCGTTACGGAGATCTCCCAAACCCTGAGCATTGGCCGCACGGTGATCTATCGCCTCGTAGTGACTCTTGAGCAGCACGCCTTTCTGCGCAGATCGGCTGATGGCAAGTGTCGACTTGGCCTTGCTCTGCTATCCATGGGACGCCAAGTACAACCGGTAGTGCGCGATGTGGCATTACCGGCCTTGCGCCTACTCGCCGATGCTGTTGGTGCCACAGCCCATCTCACGATCGTCGATGGGCTCGAAGCTGTTGCGGCGGTTGTCGTTGAGCCCAGCCGTTCTGATGTGCATGTGGCCTACCGCGTTGGCTCGCGTCATCCACTTGAAGCTGGCGCAGCTGGCCGCGCCATCTTGGCTGCTCGCACGGCTGCCGGCCGGCCACTTGACCCACCCTGGATCCTGGCGACAAACGATGGGCCTCAGGGGGCCTATGGCATTGCGGCCCCCATTAGCTCAGTGCCTGGACTCGAGGCAAGTGTGGGTGTTGTGTCCTTGCGTGAACTCCCAGAGCAGGAAGTCGGTCCGCGCGTTGCTCGAGCAGCTGGCGAGATCTCCCGCGCGTTGCGCTGACCTACCAGCAACCAGTGATCGTTGCGGCAAGGCCATCGACTGCCTGCCGCGTTTTCACGGGGGTGAACCGTTGAGGTCGGTCGTTAACGAGGAAAGAAAAGATCTTGGCTCGTCCTTCGACATCGTTCGTGACGCCGGAAAGCGCAATCGTGTCGAACAAGGTTCCCGTCTTGGCCCTGATTGCTCCGCGAGCGCACGCACTGGGTTTCGTGCTGTATCGCTGGTAACGATCATTGAGAGTTCCATCAAGGCCGGAGGTCGGGAGCGATCCAGGATCAAACATCACTGCGAATCGCGCCGGGTCGGTCGTCTTTGCGAGCCGCAACAAGGAGGCGAGAGTCAGGGCGGTGAGTCGATCCTTGCGTGAGACGCCGCTGCCGTCGGCGAGTGAGAGCGCCCTTCGATCCACTCCTAGTGCATCGAGATTTGCAAGAGCTGCTTGCTCGCCACCCTGCCAAGTGCCTGCATGTCCCGTAGCTAGCGCCACATGGCGGTAGAGCAATTCGGCGATGTTGTTCTCTGAATCAAGCAGCATCAGGTGAACAGCATCGGCCAAGGTATGCGGGCTGATTGCGGTAATAGGTATGGCCCCTACCGGAACATCGACTTCGCTGCCAGTTGTCACCGTTAGGCCCTGCGCGCGTAATTCATGGATGAAGCTGTCTCGGGCGTGCAACACGGGGGTTCTGCTGTAGTCACCAAGTTTCGCAAGTGCGCTCACGGGGGTCACAACAGCGGGAACGTATCCATTGGTCCAGCCGGGGGCATTGGTGGCGTTGGGCAGCAGATTCACGTCCGTATCCACGATGACGGCTTGCGCGTGATCGGCCAAGGCCGCAGTTTGATCGGCAAGAGTACGCAGATTGCGAGAGGTCAACAGCGGATCTCCGCCTCCTTGCAAGATGACGTGACCCGGTTGAGCACCACTGAAGACGGAGGTCGTAAAGGCTTGAGTTGGAGCCATCGTTGAAAGGGCATTGATGGCCGTCACAATCTTCATATTTGACGCCGGAAGCATTGGCGTATCAGCTCTACGTGACGAAACGATCCGCTGAGTTTCAGCATCCATGACTACATAGGCAATGTCGCTGCCGAGAGCCTTGTTATGCAATCGTTGTGCAATTCGACTGTTGATGCGTGTCTCGCCTTGAGTTTGCGCTTCTTTGGGCGCTGCACCTGCATTTGAAGGAACGCTTATTCCCGCTCCTGCTATGAGGAGCGCAGTCATGGTCGCAAGACCGAATCGAGATGGCCGAGTGCCAGGAGCGCGATGCATGTGTTCATCATGCGACACGACGAGGGAATCCGGGCTATTCGGCGCTCGAGAAGCCATGACGCACAATGGTGTCTCACCGATTTCGACATTGGAGTTTGCTGTGCAACGAGTGGTAGCAATCGCGCGCGTGGCCGTCATGGCATGCGTGCTCTTGGCTACTGGTTTAGCGATGCCTGCCGCTCAGGCGCAGGGCAGCCCGAAGATCGTGACTGGCTGGTTGCCTTATTGGATGACGAGTCCGTCTGCACCCCAAGGAGTGACGAACGCGGTTGCCAATGCTGATGTATTGACCGATGTCTCGCCCTTCTGGTTCTCCGCTATTGCCGGCGGCCCCGCGGGTGTCAAGGTGGTATTCAATCCGAATTTCGGGCAGGCCGAAGCGAACTCCGCGTGGGCAGTTGCACAACTGCGAGCTGTCGGCCTACCGATATTGCCGAGCATTGCGGATGGCGCGGGCAAGGGGCGGGTAGCTGCGACGCTCGCGGATCCGGCAACACGAGCACAACATGTCGCCGACATTGTGAATCTGGTGACAACTCGCGGCTTAGACGGCATCGACCTTGACTACGAGCAGTTCGCTTTTGCTGATGGACGAACCACATGGGCGGCAACGCAGCCGAATTGGACGGCCTTTGTCAATGAGCTCAGTGCGGCACTGCATGCGCAAGGCAAACAGCTGTCGGTGACGATCCCTGGACCCTGCTCGACGAACAATGCATGTGGTGGCGACAACGGCTACTGGGTCTACAACATTGGCGGCATCTCCGCTGCAGCGGATCGCATTCGCATCATGACTTACGACTTCCACTACAACGCTCCAGGACCGATTGCACCTATTGGCTGGGTGACGACAACCATGCAATACGCAACGACTCAGGCTCCGGCGAACAAGCTTGTTGTTGGTGTTCCGGCATACGGAAGATCGTGGACAAAGAAGACGGGCAATAGCTTTCAGCTCACCGGCGTGTGTCCAAGATCAACGAGCTCAGGCAGCTCGAAGACCGCCTATAACTCGTTGACGTCCATGGCATCCACCACTGCAGAAGCAATCCCTGCTCTGCTGACTTCCTTGGGTAAGACCGATGCCGACGTGCAATGGGATCAAGCGTCAGCGGAGAACTGGATCGAGTACGACAAGCCGGTCACCTGGACTGACGCAAGCGGGATAGCGCAGACCTGCACCGCGAGGCGTGTGATGTGGTGGGTCGGCCCGCAAGCTGCTCTGGTCCGTACGCAATTGGTAGGGCAGTTTGGGCTTGCGGCAGCAGGCTTCTGGACCATTGGCGGCGACAACCCGGCTATGTGGCCGCTCTTACGCAGCTACGCCCAGCAATTGGCGCCTGCGACAACAGCCGTGATCATCGTTGCCCCGCCGCAGGTTGATTTCAACAGTTCAGCGCCGATCACTGCTACGGCCACTTCTCAAGGGGCAGCGGTGACCGGGGTCGACGCGGCATTGCAATTCCAAGCTGGGAGCAAGGGAGCCTGGGTACAGATCGCCACAGCGCCCTTAGCGGCCGATGGCACCGTTGCTTTTACCCCAACCTTCACTGCAGCTGGCCGCTGGCGCGTGTTCGTACCCGGTGCGGCTGGTCGAGGGGAACAGGCGAGCGATGCGGCTCTGGTCCAAGTATCAAGTTGGGTTCGGGCTAACCCGAAGAAGGCTCAGGTAGCGCGCAAATCCAAGATCGTGATTCGCGTGGTTTCGCTTCCAGTCCAAGCCGGCCAACGGATTGTTATTCAGGAGCAGCGTGGTACTTCGTGGTTCCGCGCTGGTAAGGCAACAACCAACGCTGCAGGCGTTGCGAGGGTTTCGTTCATAGCGCCGAAGCAGAAGGGCGAGCACACCTATCGTGCAAGCGCCGAAGCAACCGGTCAATTAGGTGCTGGTGCTTCTCAGCCCTTCTTCGTGAGTGTCAACTAAGACTGGATGTTCTGCGATTTAGGTCGTACGCAAGACTTCATGCATGTCCATCGCACCGGCCGAGGTGGAGCAGTCTGCAGAACAGGTTGAGCCAGACCGCCCGTGGATCACCATTGTGTGGAACGATCCCGTCAATCTGATGTCGTACGTGACGTACGTGTTCATGACCTACTTTCATTACGACCGCGAAAAGGCCGAGAAGCTCATGCTTGACGTGCATGAACGTGGACGCGCAGTCGTATCAAATGGCACTCGCGAATCCATGGAACGAGATGTCACTGCGTTGCATGGCTACGGGCTTTGGGCCACATTGCAGAAGGACGACTAGTGCCAGGCGGTTTTGTACTAGAGCCCAACGGGCGAATTCTTCTGAGGCTTGAGCCAGTTGAACGGATGCTCATGCTCTCCTTATGCGATCAGATCATTGAACTCGTCTCACCGGCGGAAGCCGATCCGGATGCCGATCCGCTTGCAGTGGCCGTTGGCATTGACGAAGCCGCGTTGACGCCAGAGGACCCTGTCCTGCTACGACTCTTTCCCGAGGCATACAAAGAGGATCTGGGAGCCTCCTCGGATTTTCGTCGATTCACCGAGCGTGATCTGCGACAAACGAAAAAGAATCACGCGCAGACCGTCCAGGATTGCCTCGAGCGTGCGGGAGAGAAGGTGCTCCTGCCTCTTTCGCTTGGGCCCAGCTGGCTCGGGTTCATGAACGATGTTCGCCTGGCTCTTGGCGAGCGGATCGGAATCGATGATGACTTTCATGAGGAGGTCGCCGACCTTCCGGAGGATGATCCGCGGCTGGCCATGGTCGGGGTATATGACTGGTTGACCTTCTTGCAAGACTCTCTGGTCCAGATCATGCTCCCGTAAGGTTTGGACCGTGCTTCGAATTCGCCGGGATCTTGTTGATCAGATCCTTGAGCATGCACGCGCGGATCACCCCGACGAAGCCTGTGGTGTCATCGCCGGTCCAGAAGGATCTGAGCGCCCCGAACGCTTCATCCCGATGGTCAACGTTGCGCGATCGCCAACCTTTTACGAGTTTGACTCTGGGGATCTGTTCCAGTTGTACAAGGACATGCAGGCCAATGACGAGGAGCCGATCGTCGTCTACCACTCGCACACCGCAACCGAGGCTTACCCCTCGCGCACAGATATCTCGCTTGCTTCAGAGCCTGGAGCGCACTACGTGCTGGTCTCCACCAGGGAGACTGGGAACGACGCAGGCCCCTATGAGTTGCGCTCCTTTCGCATCGTGAATGGCGAGGTCACCGAGGAAGCGATAGAAATCCACGATCTGCAAAGCCTTGGCAGCTGACAAATCTCAGGTAGTCAGCTGGAATAGCCCGCCTTACTCTGTGGTTGAACGGAAAACTATCGTCTTTTTGCTGAGGAGAACCAGTGGCCACCGAAGTACGGGTACCGACGATCCTTCGTGAATTCACGGGTGGCGAGAAGGCCGTTACGGCTGAAGGTCCGACCCTCCAGGCGATCATCGCCAACCTCGATGCGAACTATCCAGGCATCGGTGGGCGGCTCATTGATTCCAGCGGACTGCGTCGATTTGTGAACGTCTATCTCAATGACGAAGATGTGCGCTTCCTGGACGGGCTCGACACCGCCGTCACTGATCGTGATGCCATCACCATTCTGCCTGCCGTAGCTGGCGGCTGAAACTCACGACCTTGAGATTCGATTCCCTTCTTGACTCGGTAGGCCACACCCCGCTCGTGGGCTTGCCACGGCTTTCTCCCTCGCCTTCAGTGCGGCTGTGGGCCAAGTTGGAGGATCGCAATCCCACTGGTTCGGTCAAGGACCGCGCGGCGCTCAACATGATTCGCCAGGCGGAGGCCGAAGGGCGAATCAAGCCCGGGATGACCCTGCTCGAGCCCACTTCCGGCAACACCGGAATTTCGCTCGCGATGGTTGCCAAGCAGCATGGCTACAAGCTGATCTGTGTGATGCCGGAGAACACGTCAATCGAACGCACGCAATTGCTCACCATGTGGGGCGCCCAGATCATCACCTCGCCAGCTGCGGGTGGTTCCAATGAAGCAGTACGCATGGCCAAAGCACTTGCTTCGGAGCACCCAGACTGGGTGATGCTCTACCAATACGGCAACCCGGCCAATGCGCAAGCGCACTTCGACACGACCGGTCCAGAACTGCTCGAGGATCTGCCAACGATCACTCACTTTGTTGCGGGTCTGGGAACTACTGGCACATTGATGGGCGTTGGCCGCTACTTCCTTGAGAAGAAGCCTGATGTGCAGATCATCGCCGCAGAGCCCCGCTATGGCGAGCTTGTCTACGGCTTGCGCAATCTCGAAGAGGGCTTCATCCCTGAACTCTATGACGCCTCGGTCCTGTCGACTCGATTCTCGGTTGGACCCATGGATGCGCTTCGCCGCACCCGGGAACTACTCGAAGTTGAAGGAATCTTTGCTGGCATCTCGACCGGTGCAATCCTGCACGCCGCCCTCGGCGTGGCTGCAAAGGCGGAACAGGCAGGCCAAGAAGCTGATATCGCTTTCATCGTGTGTGATGGCGGCTGGAAGTACCTCTCCACAGGAGCCTACGAAGGAACTCTGGACGAGGCCGAAGCGGCCATCGACGGCCAGCTCTGGGCTTAGAACACCAATTCTTGCCTCACCATTGCTGAGCGTTGTCGTTAATCGTGGATGAGACGGTAACCCCAACTCGTCACGCCATCGTTGGCATAACCGCGAGCCGCGTAGAACTGGATGGCTTCGTCATTGCCATCACGCACTTGAAGATTCACTTTTGGACATCCTCGGGCCAGCAGAAGCTCTTCAGCAACTGTCATGAGTTGCGATGCGATCCCTTGTCGGCGGTGGCTCGGGGCCGCCGCCAGGTAGTTGATCCAACCGCGATGCCCGTCAAAGCCGACCATCACTGAACCGACAATCGACTTGTCTGCTTCAAGCACGAGAAGGCCCCATGGCGAATCCGACAACTTCCGATCGATGTCTAGGCCAGGATTGTTCCAAGGGCGGGTCAACTCACAGGCTTCCCAAAGTGCGATCAAGGCGTCGCGATCATGGCTTTCAAATTGACGAATTTCCATTGGAAAACACTACCCACGCCTTGCCTGCAACTGTGCGATCACGGATTCTGTTTGAACCATGCGGTAGCTGACTTGGTGTTGACCATGAGCAAGATCAACAGGCTGATGAAGATTGCAAACCAGCCGTAAGGCAGGCGGAAGAAGCCGAAGACGATATTGATTACCATGAAAATGCTGATGATTGTGTGCGCGGTTGCCGATCCGATCAAGGTCATCTTGGTCAGCCAGAAGTAGATCAAGCCCAGGAAGATCGACATCGCGCCGTACATGATCAGCGAAAAGGTCGGGATAGTGTGCGTGACGCCGTAGACGTCGTCCATCGTCGGGTTGTCCCCAATGCTGGAGATGATCGCGATGAAGCCGATGGTCAGATTCCAAAGTGCGGCGATGACTGTCAGAAGGGCAACAATCATCACGCCGATCGGTCGACGAACGGTGGCAGGTGCAGGCATGTGATCCCTTTGTTAAGGCGCTCAAGCTAAGGGGTCTGAGCATGTGACCACGTTCAGCCTAGGGAACACTTCGTGGATCCCTTGGATCTTGGCCGTAGTCTTGTCAGGTTATGGCTGACGCTCCTATTGGCATCGTCGACTCAGGAGTCGGGGGCCTCACGGTCGCTCGCGCGATCCTTGATCAACTGCCCCATGAACCGATCTTGTATGTCGGTGACACGGAGCGAGGGCCATATGGGCCTCGCCCAATCGCAGAGGTTCGGCAGTTCGCCCTCGAGATCATGGATCGCCTTGTTGACGATGGCGTCAAGTTGCTCGTGATTGCGTGCAACTCGGCGAGTGCTGCAACCCTTCGCGATGCGCGCGAACGCTACGAGGTGCCTGTCGTTGAGGTTGTGCACCCCGCAGTGCGCAGGGCCGTTGCGGCAACACGCAATGGGCGCATCGGTGTCATCGGCACTGAGATGACGATTACCTCTCGTGCGTATGAAGATGCCTTCGCAGCAGCCCCTCAGTTGCATATTGTTTCCGCAGCTTGCCCAGCGTTCGTTGAGTTCGTTGAAGCAGGTGTGACGTCAGGTACGCATCTTCTCGAAGTGGCACATGCATATCTGGACCCATTGCATGAAGCAGATGTCGACACTCTCGTTCTTGGTTGCACTCACTACCCACTGCTCACGGGCGCGCTGTCATTTGTGATGGGAGAGTCGGTCACCTTGGTGTCCAGTGCTGAAGAGACAGCCAAGGATGTGTATCGCACTCTCGTGGCTCACGATTTGGTACGCGATCCCGAGCTGGAGGAACCGCTCCACAGTTTCGTGGCGACCGGAGATCCAAGCGACTTCGAGCGACTGGGCCGACGATTCCTCGGCCCTGAGATCGGCTCAGTCGGCCACTTCGGCTAGCGCCAGTGCCTTCGTCAATGGGAGGCATAGAGTTCCGTCCCATGACTTCTGTAACTCCCCGCTCAGATGGCCGCGCCGATGATCAACTTCGACCGATCTCATTTGAGCGTGGCTGGTCGGAGCAGGCCGAGGGCTCGACTCTGATTTCCTTTGGTCGCACCAAAGTGCTGTGTACCGCCTCGTTCTCGCCGGGGGTGCCTCGCTGGCTCAAGGGCAGCGGCAAGGGCTGGGTAACTGCCGAATACGCAATGCTGCCGCGCGCAACAAATGAGCGAAATGATCGAGAATCGGTGAAGGGCAAGCTTGGTGGACGCACCCAGGAGATCTCTCGGCTGATCGGGCGCAGCATTCGCGCAGTCGTCGACATGTCAAAGCTTGGTGAGAACACCATCCTGATCGACTGCGATGTCCTGCAGGCCGATGGTGGCACGCGAACTGCCGCAATCACCGGCGCTTATGTGGCCTTGGTCGACTCGATCAATTGGGCGATCGAGAAGGGTCACCTCAAGGCTGATCCGATGATTGACTCAGTTGCTGCAGTGAGTGTCGGCATCATCGATGGCATGCCCCGCTTGGATCTTCACTATGACGACGATGTGCGAGCAGAGACCGACATGAACATTGTGATGACCGGTGACGGGCGTTTCGTCGAGGTCCAAGGCACCGCCGAGGGTGAGCCCTTCGACCGCGCCCTTCTTGATCAACTGCTGACTCTTGCAAGCAATGGGTGCAAGGACCTCACAGTCTTGCAGCACGCTGCACTGGCAACGAACCTTTAGCCCTCATGTCAGTTCAGTTAGTGCTCGCGAGTAGAAACACGCACAAGATCGTTGAGATGCGCCGCATCCTGATAGAGCTTGGGCTGGATATTGAACTCGTGGGAACAGATGAATATCCCGATCTTCCTGACGTTGACGAGATTGGCTCCAGCTTTGCCGCCAACGCGCTGCTGAAGGCTCGGGAGGTCTGCGAATACACCGGGCTTCCTGCCATTGGTGATGATTCGGGGCTCTGCGTCGATGCATTGAATGGCCTGCCCGGCATCTACTCAGCGCGCTGGGCAGGAACTCACGGTCATGATGCTGAAAACCTCAAGCTGCTCATTGCCCAACTGGATCACGTGCCGGCCAATCGACGCGGTGCTGCCTTCCATTGCGCGGTGGCCATTGCGACACCGCAAGGCGATGAGCGGATTGTCGAGGGCATCGTTGAAGGCAGGCTCATCGGTGCGCCTCGCGGAACCAATGGATTTGGCTATGACCCGATCTTCGTTCCAAACGGCTGGGTGATCACGACTGCAGAGATGAGCGCTGAAGACAAGGACGCGATCAGCCATCGTGGTCGAGCATTGCGCGCGATCGCTCCGGTGCTGGCCGAATTACTGCCAAATGTCGTTCGGTCCTAGATCGATCCGCATGCTCAGCGGGGTATGGAAGGGACTTTGGTCACTGATGCGTGGGGACGACTTTGCTGCATGATGGGCTGATGACCCAATCGCGGAAGGGGTAAGCATGGAAACCGCGAGTCAAGAGGCACCCGAAGCGCAGCCCATTCGCGTCTTCTTGCTTGACGATCACGAGATCGTGCGTCGAGGCGTCCGCGATTTGCTTGAAGCAGAGGCTGATATTGAAGTAGTCGGCGAGGCATCGAGCGCCGAACAGGCGCTCAGGCGCGTGCCCGCACTCAGCCCTGATGTGGCGGTGCTGGACGTGAGACTGCCAGACGGCAATGGAGTGACGGTTTGCCGAGAACTTCGCTCACGGATGCCAACGCTGCAATGTTTGATGCTGACATCCTTTGCCGACGACGAAGCCATGCTGGATGCGATCATGGCGGGCGCCTCAGGCTATGTGCTGAAGCAGATTCGAGGTACCGATCTTGTCTCCGCTGTTCGTACCGTTGCTGGCGGGGAAACACTCCTTGACCCGCGCACTACGACCAGCATCCTGGAGAGCATGCGGCAGAAGACCGAGTCGGCTGGTCCGATGGGGCGACTCACTGAGCGGGAAAAGGAGATCCTTGCGCTTATCGGTGAGGGGCTTACGAACAGACAGATCGGTGAGCGACTCTTTCTTGCCGAGAAGACCGTGAAGAATTATGTCTCGGGGCTGCTAGCAAAACTGGGCATGGAGCGTCGAACTCAAGTTGCAGTGCTCGCGACAGAAATGCGACGCGGCGGCCAGTGACAGGCGCAGCAGTCGTGGATTCGCAGTGGAGCCCAGCCTGAGGTGAAGCCTCGGGACTGGCTGGCTATTGCTCCATTGCTCTCAGGGGCACGCACCAGAGCAGACGCGTGCCGCCCTCGTCTGGATTGACAATCAGGCACGTACCGCCCAGAGCAGCGGCTCGCGCGGAAAGATTTGCCAGCCCACTCCGGCGTGCAGTAGTAGGAATGCCGACGCCGTTGTCGACAATCACCACTTGCAGTTCATCTGTGGTTGCGGCGATTGTGACTTGGACCCGACTGGCGGCGGCATGACGCGCGACATTGGACAAGCCCTCGACTAGAACCGCTTCGACTTGAGCAGTCACATGGGCTGACACAACGGCGTCGACTGGGCCTTCGAACTGCACGGTGGGCATTGCTCCGAGCGATTCAGCAGCTGCCTGAGCGACTTCCAAAGTTCGTGACCGCAGACCTGATGGTCGGTTGCCTTCCTGGGAATAGTTCTGAAGGGAATAGATCGCTGTACGAATCTCTCGAATGGTGGTGTCCAGTTCATCGACCACGCGATGAATGCGTTCAGAGGCGATAGGGCTGTCAACAAGCCGGGTCGAGGACTCAAGAGCCATGCCGGATGCGAACAATCGCTGGATGACCAAGTCATGCAAGTCGCGAGCGATTCTGTCGCGATCCTCCGAAAGCGCGATTCGCTCCGCACTACTCCTGGCTTCAGCAACGCGAAGCGCAAGAGTCGCCTGATCGGCAAATCGATGAAGCAGCGCCGTCATCGTTGCGATGTCCTCTTCGGTGCTTTCAGACGAAAGCACGATTCCTATGACGACATCTGGGGCACCGTCGCGGGAGATCTCGGCTAGGGCTACGGCAGGGCTGCTTCCCACGCGGTTGCCGTCGTTGCTGACCAGCATGTCCTCACCTGTGAGGATGGCGAATGTCTGCGAATTCGGTGCCACAGCTCGAAGATGTGAGCCAATGATCTCTCGGTCGGAACCTTGAGTTTGCGGCGACAGCAACTCGGTCGTCATGTCGGCTGCTGCAGCAAGCCATCGCTCTCGCAAACTTCCGGCCTCGTGCAGGCGAGCATTGGCAATGGCCATGCCAGCCGCTGCGGCAAGTGCTACGACCACTCGCTCGTCATCCTCGTTGAACACCCCGCCGCGCTTTTCGGTCAAGTAGAGATTTCCGAACACTTCATCGCGCACTCGGATCGGGACGCCGAGAAATGTCCGCATGAGTGGATGGTTTGGCGGGAATCCGAATGAGTCATCGCTGGCCGTGAGATCGGATAGACGCAGCGGGAAGGGCTCTTGAATGAGCAAACCCAGCACCCCTTGTCCGCTCGGAAATTGGCCCACGGTGGCAATCTCATCTTCCGTCATGCCCACCGTGATGAACTTAACCAGCCGATGCGAGGTGGGGGAGGATAGGACGCCCAAGGCGCCGTACTCGGCGTTGACGAGTTTGGTTGCGGCATTGACGATCTGCCGCAAGACCGCATCGAGGTTCGACTCGCTGCCCACAGAGATGATGGCGTCGATGAGTTCGCTTGGGAGTTGGTGAGTGGGAGAACTGTCCATCGCGCGCTCCTTCGCCCCTCGGATGTCAAGGATTTGTGCGGGAGGCGGGACTTGAACCCGCACGTCCGAAGACACAGGTTCCTAAGACCTGCGTGTCTGCCATTCCACCACTCCCGCGTGGAAATGCAAGTCTAGATCTGGCTAGCTGAGTTTCAGATCGCGCATCAACTTGGCGACATGACCAGTGGCCTTCACGTTGTACAGCGCGTGTTCGATCTTGCCGGTCGGGCTGATGATGAAAGTCGATCGAATGACGCCAACGACAGTCTTTCCGTAGAGCTTCTTCTCGCCGAACGCTCCATACTTCGTGAGCACTTCCCTGTCGGGATCAGACAGCAGAATGATCTTGAGGTCGTCACGTTCACGGAACTTGGCGAGCTTCTCTGGCTTGTCGGGCGATATGCCGATCACGACGTAGTCACTCTTGTCGAAGACTTTGAGATTCTCGGTGAAGTCGCAGGCCTGCTTTGTGCAGCCAGGCGTCATTGCTGCGGGGTAGAAATACAGCACGACTCGCTTGCCCTTGAATTGAGACAGGCGAACTGTCTCGCCCTGGTCGTCTTTGAGGGCGAACGCGGGTGCTGTGTCCTTGGGTGCCAGAGCCATGGTTGAACTGTATTGCGCTCTTGCTGCGATGGCTGCTCCAAGCGCCATTTAGCGGACGACTGGCGCAAGTGCGCTTGCGCCCGTGTGGGCATCAAGCCCAGCGGAGCGACGAAGACCGCGCGTACCTGTGATTGCGAGCACGACGATGAAGAGTGCTGCGCCAACGAGCACGATCATCGTGCCTGACGGAACTCCTGCGTAGTAGCTGAGGTACATGCCGACTAGTCCGCATACAAGCCCGATCACCGTGCTGTACGTCAGCATGCGGCCAAACGAATCGGTGAGCATGCGCGCGATGACGGCAGGAATGACCAGCATTGCCGCGACAAGGGTGACGCCGATGATGGTCAGGGTCGCCAGGATTGCTAGCGAGAGCACGATCATGAGCATCGCTTCGATCCTGGAGACGTTCACACCGGAGACCGCGGCTACTTCAGGGTCGAAGGTGCTGAACAGCAGCGCGCGATATCGCAGAAAAACGAATGCTCCGGTCAGAATGCAGACGCCGATCAGCCCATATATCTGTTGCGCACTGATACCAAGAATGCTGCCAAAGAGCGCGTTCTCAAACGATGGTCCACTCGTGCCAAATTTAGCGAACAGGGCAACGCCGAGAGCAAAGGATGCTGTGGTGATCACGCCGATTGCCGCATCCGCCCCGAGCCGGCTTCGCTTGGTGACTGCAGTGATCGCCAGAGCCGACGCGATGCCCCACAGACCAGCACCGAGGATGTAGAAGTTCGCGGCAAACAGCTGAGCGGCGGCAAATCCACCGAAGATTGAGTGGGACAGGCCGTGACCGATGTAACTCATTCCGCGCAGCACGATGTAGACGCCGATGAAGCCGAGCAATGCACCTGACAGGCCCGCGACGAGCAGACCCTTTTGAAAGAACGCGTATTGGAGTGGTTCTAAGAGAGTATGCATTTAGACCGAACCTTCGATTGCACCGATGTGCGGACCCTCTTCGACAACGATGCGCATGCCGAGGTGCTCAAGTACTTCCATGCGTGCACCAAAAGTCTGTTCAAGCACGTCGGGAGTCATCACGTCATTGGGTGTCCCCGATGCGACGATTCGCTTGTTCACACAAACTAAGTGGGGCAGATGAGCGGCGATGCCGTTGAGATCGTGAGTGGTCAGCACAATGGCAACGCCCTCCTCGTGCAAGTCCGCGAGCAGATGCAGAACGTCGTGTCTGGTTGAGACGTCGACCCCACTTGTTGGCTCGTCCAGCAACATGATCTGTGGCTGCCGCAAGAGTGCGCGAGCTAGAAACATTCGTTGCTGCTGGCCACCTGAGAGTTCGCGAATGTGCCGATCAGCGAGCTCACCGATGCCCAGCCGTTCAAGCACTGCGCTGACTTGAGCCTTTTCCGGCATACTTGCCCAGGGCAGTTGATTGGCGGATTTACGGGACATCAACACGCATTCACGCACCGTGACGGGAAAGTTCCAGCTCACCGTTTCCAATTGCGGCACATAGGCCATCCGCAATCCCTCGGACTGGCTTATGCGGCCTTTCATCGGCTTCAAGGTCCCTAGGAGTAGTCGCAGGAGCGTTGTCTTGCCTGCTCCCGATGGCCCGACGATTCCGGTGAATTGGTCCTCGTGAACGTGGAAGTTCACATCGCTCAGAACGGGGTGGTGCGTATAGCCGGCGTCGACTCCGTCGAGCTGGATGAGTTCGGGACCCTCACCAATTCCTGTCACTGCGGGTATACGGCTGTGTCTGGAGTTGATGGAACGGTGTTGAGGGCATCAAGATTCGTTGTTGTGCCGCCCAAGCCCTTGATCATGGTCATGTAGTCATACTTCATGAGTCCGATCCAGGAATGGTCAGCCTCGCCGGGAGTGCCAGGAAGATCGTCGTCGCGTAGGGATTCCTCGTAGCGCGCGCCGGTAGCGCGACCGATCTCTTCGAGCACTGACGACGGGAACACTTCTGAGCCAAAGATCGCCGGCACTTTCTGCCTCTTGACCTGTTCGATCAGGTCGGCTACTTCTGCAGGAGTTGGGTCAGAGAAGTTCTTTGGTTGCACTGCTCCAATGATTGTCCAACCGAAATCCTTCGCGAAGTAGGCGTAGGCGTCGTGGTACGTCAGGAGTTTGAGCTTGCCCGCAGGCACGGTCTTTTGATCTGCGCGCAGGGCGTCAGCCAAGGCAGTGGCCTGTGTGTCGAATTCCTTGTAGTTGGCCTCGTAGTAGGCGGCGTTTTTCGGATCGCGCTTGGTGAGCTCATCTCGAATAACGGCCGCGTACTTGTTTGCGAACAGCGGGTCGGTCCACAAATGTGGATTGGGCTTTCCTTCATTCTTGGGAAAGGAGTAGTCGTAGATGTACTCCGATTCGGGCAGAGTCGCAGAACCGATTTCGATGAGATCTGCACCCTGCTTCATATTCTCTCGAGCCAATTCTGCCGTTGGATCTTCAAGTTTGAGTCCATTGACAAAGATGACGTCCGCCTTGCTCAGAAGTTCGGCTACCTGCGGGGCGGGCTCATAGGTATGGCTGTTGGTTCCCTCAGGAACGATTCCCTCGACTGAGACTTTGTCTCCGCCGATGCTTGATGCAATCGACGTGATCGGCGAAACCGTGGTGGCGACCAACAGCTTGTCTGAAGCCGTGGGCGCATCTGTGCTTGAAGAGCAAGCCGAGAGCACGACGGCAACTGAGCCAAGGAGGGCCACCTTGGTGAGGCATCGGCGCATTCTGGCACTCTAATAGCGGTCTTTGCTAATAGCAAAGTATTTGCAGGTACTTCCGCTGTCGAATAACTGACTGTTGAAAGCCTCCTCGCTGGGCAGCGTAGGCTGGGGAATGTGGCCATTGATTCCGTTGAGACCAGTGATCCGGTTCTGCTTGCCTTGATTGCTGACATAGCCGAAGCGCGTCTTGACCTGCTGTCTTCTATCGAGGAACTCAAGAGTGAGCTCACGCCCGCTGCCATGGCCAAGCGCGGGCTCGGTGTGGTCGCCGGGGCCTTCGTCGACGAGGATGGAAGCGTCCGCCCCAAGAGGGTTGCAGCCGTCGCCGGCACTTTGGCCAGTGTCGTGGCACTCAAGGTGCTCGGACGCATTCGGCGCTCCAAGTAAGCGCAATTGTGGGCTCACCCCCATTTGGTGTGACAGGTCCCACCGGCTAAAGTTCTCCCCACAACTAAATACCTCATCCAGAGGGGCAGAGGGATACGGCCCGTTGAAGCCCCGGCAACCTATTTGAAATCTCGCTCGCGAGGCCTTCAAAGTTCGGTGCCAACTCCGACCTGTACACCAGGACAGATGAGCCAGAGAGGCCTCGCAAAGATGACAGCAACATTGGGTACCGACCCAGAACTCGGCTCCGCTCATGCCTTGAAGTGCCGCGAGTGTGGTGCGCTGTACCCACTTGACGCCAGTTACGCCTGCTTTGAGTGTTTTGGTCCCTTGGAAGTGGCTTACCAGCCAAGAAGCATCACCCGCGAGGAGATCGAAGCGGGTCCTCTCTCAATGTGGCGTTATGAAGCACTGCTTCCTGTGGTTCCCGGAGCCGGCCATCGACCAGGCCTGCAACCAGGGTTCACCAAACTTGTGCGTGCTGACAATCTTGCGGCTGCCCTTGGTGCCAAGGCAGTGTGGGTCAAGGATGACTCCGGCAATCCCACTCATTCATTCAAAGACCGCGTGGTTGCTGTTGCCTTGGAAAATGCGCGCCGCCTTGGTTTTGAAACCATTGCTTGCGCCTCGACCGGAAATCTTGCAAACGCAGTTGCTGCAGCTGCTGCACGTGCCGGATTGAAGTCAGTGGTGTTCGTCCCCTCCAATCTTGAGGCGGGCAAGATTGTCACGACCGCCGTGTATGGCGGTGTACTCGTTGCCATCGGAGGCAACTACGACGATGTCAATCGTTTGTGCACCGAGGTGGCCGCAGCGCGCGACTGGGGTTTCGTCAATGTCAACCTTCGGCCCTACTACGCAGAAGGCAGCAAGACCGTTGGCTACGAAATCGCTGAGCAACTCGGATGGCGACTTCCTGACGCGATCGTGTCTCCCATTGCATCGGGCTCCTTGCTGACCAAGGTCGACAAGTCATTTCGTGAGTTCGTTGAACTTGGACTGGTAGCTGATCATCCGACTCAGATCTTTGGTGCCCAGGCAACTGGATGCTCACCGGTTTCGCAGGCCTTCCAGGCAGGTCAAGATTTCGTCAAGCCCGTAAAACCCGACACCATCGCGAAATCACTTGCTATCGGCAATCCAGCAGACGGTCCGTACGCGCTGGATGTCGTACGTAGAACCAAGGGTGCGATTGCTGACGTCACTGATGACGAGATCGTCGAGGGCATCAAGTTGTTCGCCGAAACTGAAGGCATTTTCGCTGAAACCGCCGGTGGAGTCGTCGTTGGCACCTACCGCAAGTTGTTGCGCGAAGGCTTGATCGATCCGGCGGCAGAAGTCGTGCTGCTCAACACGGGCGATGGCCTCAAAACCCTCGACGCCGTCGCACCAACCAGCGGTCCGACTATCACCGTTTCCCCGTCATACGACGAATTTGAAGCTGCTTACACGGAGGTCATCAAATGAGTGCCACAGTCCGCATCCCCACCATCTTGCGCACCTACACCGCGGGGGCAGCCGAGGTGACCGCCGATGGCACGACCTTGCAAGAGGTCATCACCAGCCTTGAAGTCCAGTTTCCCGGCATCGCAACGCGTGTGCTAGATGACAACGGCCAACTTCGTCGCTTTGTGAACGTCTACATCAACGATGACGATGTCCGCTTCATCGATGGCCTGGCATCACCTACCGCTGACGGCGCGCACATCTCGATCATCCCCGCTGTTGCCGGAGGCTGATCAGCCCCTGCGCTTCATCAGCACGTAGATCACGGCAATGGAGATTGCAAGCAAACCAACTCCGGCCACGATCAGTAGCACCGCTGCAGAAGACTCCACGTCAGTGTTGCTGACGAGTGCTGGAGAGGCTGTTGGCACAGGGACTGCGCCTCCATACTCGAATGTGATCGAGTTGTTCACTGGATGGCCGTCTTCTGAGACCACGCGGTAGGCAACCTGGTATTTGCCGGCTGGAAGGCCCACAGGCCACGGAATGCTGAGTTGGTCGCCGGTGGGCGTGACTTTCTGGCTTGAGATATTCAGGCCCTTTTCATCATTGATGGAAACTGTATCCAAATCTGGGATCAGTGCTTCCTCAAAGAAAAATGTGACCGACGCCGGCGCGGCATCGAGAACCGCTCCATTGGCGGGCGTTGATGAGATGAGTTCTGTATGTGCTTGAGCGCTCGCTGCACCAAACCCAAGTATTCCGAGAACTGACAGCGCGATGATGGCAGTGAAACCTGCGAGGCGTGCAAATATTCCGTGCTTCTTCACATTCATGAGATCCGTTCACGAAGGGCTTTTGTTGTCTCGCCTTGGTTACCAGGGCAGTAGAACTCCAGCCGAGCTAGTGGCCGACCGCAATCTGAGCAGGCTCCAGGAACTGGGCGAGCTCAGTGCAGCTGCGGCAAGTGCCATGAATCGACAGGTGTCCCATGTCGACATCGAAGCCATGCTGCGCATGCACCTGGACGCGCAACTCGTTGGCGACGCCTTCACCGATGCACTCTGATTGACTGCAGATATTGCACACAAGGTGGATGTGCTCTGAGCCGTTGACGATGTAGTAACTGGGTGCTCCGTGGCCAAGGTGTGTGTGTGCGACGAGGCCAGCATCCTCAAGAACTTCCAGCGCTCGGTAGATAGTGGAGAGGTTCACGCCCTGGAAGGACTTGTTGACCTCCGACAGAATCTCTTCCGAGGTGGAGTGATGGAGCCGCTCGACCGTCTCAATTACGAGTTGTCGTTGCGGGGTGATGCGGATGTCGTGCTCGCGAAGTTGCTCTCCCCAGTTCATGTGAGGCAGCCTTTCAAACAAGAATATTGCGGTGGATGTATGGCGGTGGGACTAGCCCACGGTGCGCCTTAGCCTTGCGAGGGTGAGCGCGATGATGCTGGCGGTTGCTCGGGCTAGGCCTGAGCGGCGTGACCGGGCGGACAGTCACCGCGAACCGCTGGCAGTCGGAATCCACACATCATGGGGCAATTCTAATTGAGATGGATTCGCAAATGCGAGCAATCCGCTCTGGGCACAATTCGCGCCGCGTTCAGTGCTCGCAGATCCCCACCGCTGGCTAGCTGCTGTGGTCTGCGCCGCCGAGCTGATCGACCGCATGCGCCAGGATCGGCTGGAGCACCTCAAGTGCGTCCCGCACTGCGCCTGGCGAACCGGGCAGGTTGATGACCAGTGTGGCGCCAACCGTGCCCGCTATTCCCCGCGAGAGCATGGCGGTCGGGATACCCCTGCGCAGACCGTCGGCTCGAAGTGCCTCCGGAATCCCCGGTACTTGGCTTTCAATGACTCGAGATGTTGCCTCAGGAGTGGCATCCGTCGGAGTCAACCCAGTTCCGCCGGTGGTGATAATCAGGTCGTAGGTCTTCGCGACACCTGCAAGCAATGCTTCTTCTACTGGTGGACCGTCGCTGACCACCACAGGACCGTCCACTTCGAAGTTCATTGCGCGCAAGCCTGCGACCAGTGCGAGGCCAGAGAGATCCGTACGCACTCCTTGGGCCGCTCGCGTGGAAACGGTGATGGCAAGCGCGCGCGTCACGGGCGTACCCAAGTGCCGGAACGCCCGCCCTCCTTGGATTCCACCTGCAGCGCCTCAACAAACGCAAGGCGATCGACGCCTTTGATCATGTCGATGATCGTGAGCGCTGAAATGCTGGCAGCGGTGAGGGCCTCCATCTCAACTCCGGTTCGGTCGGCAGTGCGAACAGTCGCAGTGATGTCGACGGTGTCGTCACGGATGAAGAGTTCAACTTCGACCCCATGAATGGCAATGGGATGGCAAAGAGGAATGAGTTCAGGTGTGCGCTTGGCAGCCATGATTCCGGCTACCCGTGCCACTGCCAGGGCGTCACCCTTTGGGAGTCGTCCATTGCGCAAGAGTGCAATCGTTGATTCGGCCATTCGGACTCGCGCAGTCGCAGTGGCTTTCCGCACTGCTACTGATTTCTCAGTGATGTCGACCATTCGCGCGTGACCTTCGTCATCAAGGTGCGTGAGTCTTTCCGATGTCAACGAGTCTCCCTTCGCAGATCAATGAATTCAAGTGTGTCACCGGCTTGGACCTGCGTGCATTCGGCGGGCACGATGACGAGGCAGTCGGCTTGCGCGAGTCCGCCGAGAATATGCGAACCTTGCGCGCCCACCTGCCAAGCCGTCATCTTGTCGCCTTGCTCCAAACGTGCGCGCACAAATTGCATCTTGTCCTTTGGTGAAGGAAAAGCTTCGCCGCTGACCACGGTTCCGCTGCTGAACGGCAGTTGCCCGTGACCTTGGAGCAGTCGAATGAGCGGTCGAATGAAGACTTCGAAAGAGACGAGTGCGCTCACCGGATTGCCCGGCAAAGTCACGATCGGTGTTGCCTTCGATCCGATATAGCCGAATCCCTGTGGCATGCCTGGTTGCATCGCAACGCGTTCGAAATTCACAGTGCCAAGGGAGGTGAGCACCTCTTTGACTGTGTCGTATGCGCCCATGCTGACTCCGCCGGTGGTGATGACAAGGTCCGCTTGGCCGGCGGCAGTTGCAAGTGCCTCGGCCAGAGTTGCTGGGTCATCTTCGATGATCGTCGATCGAATGACAGTTGCGCCAAGCTCGCGGAGGCAGAGTTCAAGCATGATGCCGTTGACGTCGCTGATCTGACCAGGCTGCAAGGGCTGGCCGGGTTCTACAAGCTCGCTTCCAGTCGAAAGCAGCGCCACTCTCGGATTGGGGTGCACGAGCACTGTTGCTCGTCCAACTGCTGCAGCTAGGGCGATCGTGCGAGAAGTCATCACTTGTGCCTTGGCCAGCACCACCTGACCCGGCTCGATGTCTTCGCCAATGCTTCGAATATGACTGCCCGCTGGTGAGCGGACCTCGACCACTGGCATCCCGCCGTCAGTGTGTTCCACGCGAACGATGGCATCGGCACCAGTTGGTATTGGAGCGCCGGTCATGATGCGCGCAGCGGTGCCGCTGGTGAGCTCAGACTTAGGCCATGATCCTGCGGGAATGTCCTCGATCACCTGCAACCGAACTGGTTGTTCTTCGCTCGCGGTGAGGACATCCTTCGCCTGAACGGCGTAGCCATCCATTGCGGAGTTTGCGAACGATGGCAACGCCCACCTCGCTGCAATGTCTTCGGCAAGCACGCAGCCATTGGCTGTTGCGAGAGGAATCGCGGATGACGGAAGTGGCTCAATGCCTGCCAAGAGCGAGGCCAGATATTCCTGCGGACTCCGCATTTGGTCAGCGTAGTCGTGCTGCGCACTTGGTCTGCACTTTCGCAATGCCACAGACTGCAGGACTAGCGTGCATCTCGTGAGCGACAAGAGCGGAGTAGTCCACGTGCGGCTGTTCGCCGCCGCGAAAGCAGCAGCAGGCATTGCTGAGATTGATGTCGCGGCCGGCACAATCGGCAGCATCAGTCGTGAGTTGATATCTCAGTTCTCAGCACTCGCATCGATCCTGCCGTCGTGCTCCTTTCTCGTTGACGGTGCGCAACCCCCGCAAGGGGGCGATCTCGCAAGTGTTGGCCGTGGTGCTGTGCTCGACGTGCTGCCACCCTTTGCTGGCGGCTGAGCCTCACCCGCCGATTGCGGACATGGGTCGTGAAGGTTGAAGAAACAGCGGATCGTCAATTCCGTGCCCCGCAAGTTTGGCCGCCACAGATGAGCCAAAGACTCGTGTGATCGCCGAATCGCGCTGAAGTTCATTGAGTTCTGGATTGCGAAGAATGCTGCGCAGATCGGACTCCGAGCGAGCGAACAGGCAATTGCGAACTTGGCCATCGGCAGTGACTCGCAGGCGATCGCAATTGCCGCAGAACGGCTGCGTAACACTGGCGATGATCCCCACGGTTGCCGGACCGCCATCAACAATGAACTCCTCCGCTGGCGCGCTACCTCTGCCCCCGAGGGGTTCAAGTTCAAACGCACCTCGAAGCAGCTCCAGGGTCTCTGCGGCAGTCACCATCGTGGATCGAGACCAGATACCGCCGGCATCCAATGGCATTTGTTCGATGAATCGCAATGACCAATCCTGGGCAATTGCCGTTCGCAGAAGCGCAACAGCTTCAGTTTCGTTCACTCCTCGCATCAGCACGGCGTTGATCTTGAGGGGACGCAATCCAGCTTGCTGAGCCCCTTGGATCCCTGCAAGGACCTCATCCAGACGATCACGCTTGGTGATCTCAGCAAATCGCTTGCGGTCAAGGGTGTCCAGGCTGATGTTCACCCGGGCGAGCCCGGCTTGGGCTAGGGGAGTTGCGAGTGTTGCAAGGAGAAGCCCATTGGTTGTGAGCGCGATTCTTGGGGCGTTCGGAAGCCGGGCGATATCACGCACAATTTCAACGACTTCCGGATGCAGCAGTGGTTCCCCGCCAGTAAGGCGAACTGCGGTCACGCCGTTGTCGACTGCCACGCTGACCACGCGCACGATCTCTGCACGAGTCAGCAGATCGGCTCGTGGAGTCCAGGCGCCAAAATCTTCGGGCATGCAGTAGGTACAGCGCAGATTGCATCGATCGGTGAGTGAGACACGCAGATCGCGATGAACCCGGCCAAAACTGTCCAGGAGAGTCATAGGCAATTCACCCACTCAGTGGTTCCGTCGTCGAAGGTCTGGAGTTTCCAAATAGGCAGAGAGGCCTTGATCTCTTCAATAAGTGCACTGCACGCAGCCAGAGCCGCACCTCGATGCGCAGCAGCGACAACGACGCCCAAGGCCGTCTCGCCGATTGCGAGCTTTCCGGTGCGGTGGACAGCCGCGATGTGCACGCCATCGAAATCCACAGCAATGGTGTTTGCTATCTGTGCCAGGACTTCATCTGCACTGGGATGCGCCTCGTATTCCAGTGAAATCACCTTGCGTCCGTGATCGTGATTGCGCACCCGCCCGACGAAGTTCACCGCAGCGCCGATTTCGTAAGTGAGCACTCGTGATTCGAGTTCGGACATTGAGATAGGGGCGGATGTGACCGCAGTGAAAGGCGCAAGCGTGGCAACTTGACTGTTAATGCGCATCGACGCCATCCCATCCTTCACTTCGTTGATCACCGTGCAGCCCATGGCATGCTCAAGTGGTGGACTCCGTAGGCCAGCCAAAGCAATGGTCTGCAGTCATTCTCGCTGGTGGGCGAGGTTCGCGCATGGGCGGGCAAGACAAGGCGGGCATGACTCTCGGCGGGGTGCCTGCGTTGGAATGGATCCTCAAGGCGCTACCGGATGATGCTGAAGTGATCGTTGTTGCTCCGCAGCGTGAGACTTCCAGGAAGGTGACCTTCTGCCTCGAAGAACCTCGCTTTGGTGGTCCGGTGGCCGCTCTCGCTGAGGCTCTTGAATACGTCACGACCCCGTGGATCGCAGTTTTAGGTGGGGACATGCCGTACGCGGGAGTACTCGCAGTTCGTCTGATTGCCGAGCTCCAGCTCTCCGGAGGATCTGGACTGGTGCCTGTCGATGCCGATGGAAGGCGTCAACCTCTGGGAATGGTTGTTCCAACGCAAAGACTCGCGGATGCCATTGCCAGTTTGCAGCCGGTTTCTGGTCGTGCCATGCATGAACTGACATCGAGGCTCGCTTGTGAAGATCGGCAGATGAACGAGCAAGAGAGTCAATGGCTTCAGGACTTCGACACCGCGACTGACCTCCACGCGCTCCGGACCGCGGGAGGGGTAGCGTCGCTCGGTAGCGCAACATTCGGCAACGCTGCGGCGGACGGAGTTCACATGAGCCTTGAACGATGGGTGCAAGAGCTGCGCGCTGAGCTAGGCGTTGAGGATGAGATCGACATTGATGCGATTCTTGACCTTGCTCGCGTTGCAGCGCACGGAGTGCAAAGGCCGGCCGCGCCATTGACGGCGTACATGCTCGGGATTGCGGTTGCGCGTGGAGTCGATTTCAAGCTAGCCGCCTCAGCGATCGAACTCGCAGCTTCCTCGTGGGAGAAATCCGACGTGGAAGACAGCGACTGAAGTTCCCGCTTCGAAAGTCCTGAACACAGGTCATTGCTCGCCTGCCTGACCAGCGAATTCATGGCCTCAAGCCAAGCAGAACCATCAATCAAACGCATTTCATCAACCTGACATCGCCTGGTTTGCTGTGGTGCGTCCGAATTCTCCCCCGCGTTACACGCCGCAATGCTCCGGGAACATGACGCTCGTAGCGTCCGCGACACCACCTACCGAACGCGGACGAGGAGCGCAGCATGTCAAGTGAGTCGCAGGCACTGATCGATAGTGAAGGAGCAGGAACCCTTGGTCGCTCCGAGGATGAGATCCTCGGGCGCACCTCAGGTCGCTGGGTTCATCATTGGGAACCAGAGGATCAGACCTTCTGGGAATCGATTGGTGCTCGGGTTGCCAAGCGCAATCTCCAATTCTCCATTTATGCGGAGTTCCTCGGATTCTCGGTCTGGCTGCTGTGGAGCGTCATCGCCGTCAAGCTCAACGATGTCGGCTTCGCCTTCAGCGCGGACCAGCTTTTCTGGCTGGTAGCGATTCCAAGCCTGGTCGGCGCCCTGCTTCGACTGCCCTACACCTTCGCGGTACCGAAATTCGGTGGACGCAACTGGACGATCATCTCGGCTCTGCTGCTGGTCATCCCGTGCCTTGGACTTGCCTGGGCTGTCTCGCACCCGTCAACCCCGTTCTGGGCCATGCTGCTCATCGCGGCCACAGCGGGCTTCGGCGGCGGCAACTTCGCCTCGTCCATGGCAAACATCTCCTTCTTCTACCCCGAGAAGGAAAAGGGTTGGGCACTTGGACTCAATGCCGCAGGCGGCAACATCGGCGTTGCCTTCGTGCAGGCGCCGTTCATCATCTCGGCGATCGTGGTGATTGGCGGTGGGCTCACCCTGGCTCGCGCCGGTTGGGTCTGGCTGCCCTTCATCGCGCTGGCCGCGTTCTTGGCCTGGAAGCTCATGGACAACCTCTCAGATGCCAAGGCCGATTTCGCATCCAGCGCCAAGGCAGCCCATCGTTCGAACACCTGGATCATGGCCTTCCTGTACGTCGGAACCTTCGGCTCCTTCATCGGCTTTGCTGCAGCATTCCCGCTGCTCATCAAGACACAGTTTCCTGATATCAATGCTCTGACTTTCGCCTTCATCGGTGCCTTGGTTGGTTCCTTGATTCGTCCTCTGGGCGGTCGTCTCGCTGACCGATTCGGCGGCGCAATCGTGACGATCTTCGCGTTCTTTGTCATGACGCTTGGCGTGCTTGGCGCAATCTGGTCGATCTCGCTGAAGAGCTTCCCGCTCTTCCTCGCAACATTCATCCTGTTGTTTGCGAGCACTGGTATTGCCAATGGCTCGACCTACCGGATGATCCCGGCGATCTTCCAGGCCAAGGCGCTCATCGGTGGCTCGAGCGTGATGCAGGCTCGGCGAGAGTCGGCAGCCGCAATCGGCATCATCTCTGCAGTGGGTGCCTTCGGCGGATTCCTGGTACCTCGCACCTTCGCGTGGTCCACCGGAACCTATGGATCAATGGTTCCTGCGTTCCTGGCCTACACCACTTTGTACTTGGTCATGGCCACCGTGACCTGGTTCTTCTACAAGCGCCCAGGTTCGCTGCTGGCCGAGGCTGGCGTGTGACAACTCTTCAAGAACTGGCAGTCCCTGGGATGCCCGGGACTGCCAGCATGCCCACGCACTGTCCGTACTGCGCTCTGCAGTGCGCGATGAGCCTGACGCCCAAGAGCGATGGCACTTCAGTGACAGTGGAAGGCAGAGATTTCCCTACCAACCGTGGCGCTTTGTGCCAGAAGGGTTGGACCGCAGCAGAACTGCTCAACCACCCCTCTCGGCTGACCGCCCCATTGGTCCGTGAGGTTCGTGGTGATCGCAAATCGCGGTTGATCCCGGTTGACTGGGAGACAGCACTCGACTTGATTGCGGCTGAAGTCGCGGCCATCCAGAAGGCGGATGGTCGCGACGCAATTGCCGTCTTCGGCGGAGGCGGACTCACCAATGAAAAGGCCTATGCGCTTGGAAAGTTCGCTCGCGTCGCTCTGGGGACCTCGCAGATCGACTACAACGGCCGCTTTTGCATGTCCTCTGCTGCTGCTGCCTCGAATGCATCCCTGGGGCTCGATCGAGGAATGCCATTTCCGCTGACAGATGTGCAAGGCGCCGGTGCCGTGCTGCTGATCGGCAGCAATATCGCTGAGACGATGCCGCCGGCCATGCAGCATTTCGAGATCATGCGTGCTTCCGGCGGCCGACTGATCGTCATCGATCCTCGCATTACGCGGACCGCCTTGAATGCCGATCTGCATCTGCAGCCTGCACCCGGTACGGATCTCGCAGTGGCCATGGGCTTACTGCACATCCTGTGCGCGCAAGGTGCGATCGATGAGCAATACATCGCTGAGCGCACGACTGGCTTTGACCAGGTCCGCGCTTCCGTGCAGTCCTATCGACCCGACTACGTCGAAAGAATTACCGGAGTCCCCAGCGCACTGCTGCAGCGAGCAGCTACCTGGCTGGCCGAGCAAGCTCCGTTTCGCCAGGGCCGCGGCAGCATGATCCTGACCGGCCGAGGCGGGGAACAGCACTCCAATGGAACCCAGACCGTGCATGGGTTCATCAATGTTGCCCTCGCTCTTGGACTTCCTGGTGGAAGTAACTCCGGCTATGGCTGTGTCACTGGTCAGGGCAACGGCCAAGGTGGTCGCGAGCATGGGCAGAAAGCCGATCAATTGCCTGGCTACCGGATGATCACCGACCCAGCAGCCCGCGAGCATGTAGCAGGCGTCTGGGGCGTGGAGCCGGACTCGATCCCAGGACCTGGCCGCTCGGCCTTTGAGCTTCTTGATGCGCTTGGACAGCCCGATGGTCCGCGCGCGCTTCTCGTCATGGGATCCAACCCAGTTGTCTCGGCCCCTTCTGCGACCCGCATCACGGAGCGAATCGAAAGTCTTGATCTTCTTGTCGTCGCTGACTTCTTCATGTCCGAGACGGCTGCCCTTGCTGACGTCGTGCTTCCGGTCACCCAATGGGCCGAGGAGACCGGAACGATGACCAATCTCGAAGGCCGGGTCATTCTGCGCCAGCAGGCAGTCACTCCGCCTGTTGGCGTGCGCTCCGATTTGCAGGTCCTGAGCGAACTTGCCCAGCGACTTGGCGCTGGCCAAAGATTCCCGGCAGATGCCTTCCCCACTGAGCCGCAGGTGGTGTTTGCGGAGTTAGGACGCGCCAGTGCAGGGGGTCGTGCCGATTACTCGGAGGTGACCTACGAGCGCATCCTGCAGGAAGGGGGAGTGCTGTGGGGCGGGGATCGAATGTTCGCGCAGGCCTTCCCGACAGCTGATGGTCGGGCTCGCTTTGTCGGCACCAGCTTTACTGGAGTGGCCGAGCCAACGGACAACTCTTATCCGATGACGCTGACTACGGGTCGAGTTCTTGCGCAGTACCAATCAGGAACGCAGACCCGCCGGGTGAGCAGTCTTGTCGAAGCTTCTGGTGAGCCCTTTGTTGAGGTACATCCCGATGTTGCCGCTGACCTGGGCATCGGCGCTGGCGATCACGCACGAGTGACAACCAGACGCGGTTCGGTCTCGGTGTCAGTGCGTATCTCCGCAGCCCTGCGCCCCGACACCATCTTCATGCCCTTCCATTGGGCCGGCGCTGGACGGGCGAACACCTTGACCATCGACACCTTGGACCCGACCTCGAAAATGCCCGAGTTCAAGGCCTGCGCAGCGCGCATCGAACGTGCGGAGCCTCAACTATGAAGCACAAGCGCTTGGTCATCGTTGGCTGCGGGATGGCTGGCACGCGGCTGATGGAAGAGGTTGTGGCTCGCGACCCTGAGGGCATCTGGCAGATCACGATCGTCGGTGATGAGCCTGATGCCCCGTACAACCGGATTCTCTTGTCCGAGGTGCTCGCCGGCAAGCATCAGCAGACGGATCTGGACCTGCTGCCACCAGGCGGAGTCGGTGGCGAACGAGTCATCCAGCTGCTCGACATGCGCGTCATGACCATTCACCGGTCTACGCGCACGGTGCATCTCGCCAATCAGCGCATCCTGAAATATGACGCACTGGTTCTGGCAACTGGCAGCACGCCGATCCTGCCCCCATTGCTGGGATTGCGCGCCGATGACGGCGTGCTCCATGAGCAGTGCTTCCCATTTCGCACCCTTGCCGATTGTCGCGGGATTCTGGAGGCAGCCGAAGGCGCCAAGCGGGCGGTCGTCATCGGTGGTGGCCTGCTTGGCTTGGAGGCTGCTCGGGGCTTGCTTGGCCGAGGCCTCGACGTGGAGATCGTCCACATGGGCGAATGGCTGATGGACACCCAACTTGATAGTGAGGGCGGTGATGTCCTCGGTCGAACTCTGGCGAATATGGGCATCACGACCTATCTCGAGGCACGTGCGCGCGCTATCGAACTCAAACGAGATGGAAGCCTGCTCGGGGTTCGTGTTGCCGATGGGCATGTTCTCGAATGCGATCTCGTCGTTTTCGCTGCTGGGGTTCGCGCCAACACCAGATTGGCCAAGGATTGCCGGCTGGAGGTTGAGCGAGGAATTGTCGTGAACGATCGGATGCAGTCTGAGGATCCGAACATCCTGGCCATCGGTGATTGTGCACAGGCTGATGGAAAGGTCTTGGGGCTCGTTGGTCCAGCCTGGGATCAGGCTGCAGTTGTTGCGCAGAATCTGACTTCGACCTCTGGTGAGGTTTGTTACGAGGGCAGCCGCATCGTCACTCGCCTGAAGGCCAGCGGCATTGAGGTTGCGGCGCTCGGTGAGACCCAGCCGATGCCCAAGGACAGTCAAGGTGAACTTGAGGTTGTCTCGTTCAGTGATTACGCACGGGGGATCTACAAGAAAGTGGTCTTGCGTGATGGTCGGGTGTGCGGCGCGATCCTGTTGGGGGACGTAGCCACAGTCGGCAATCTCATGCTCGCGATGGATCGAGGAACCAAGGTTCCTCGGAACCGACTCCCGCTGCTGTTTGAGGGCTTGACCTCTGCAGGCGAGGTCGATGCGGCTTCTGCTCCAGATGACGCGGTGCTGTGCCACTGCAACAACGTCACGCATGGTCGTGTTCGCGAGGCCATTGCGGATGGTGCTTGCGAGATAGCCGAGGTTGCGCACGCAACCCGGGCCACTACTGGCTGCGGCACCTGCCGTCGTTCCGTCGAAGAACTCATCTCTTGTCATCTCATCGAAAAGGAACCGGCATGAGCATTCACGCGCGCGAAACAGTCGTCGGCCAGCCGATTGAAGGCCTGGCTCCACGAGTTCTTGTCATTGGTCACGGGATGGTTGCGCAACGTTTCCTGGAGTTGATTGACGTGCATGCCGGCCTCCTTTGCGTCGACGTACTGAGTGAGGAGCCGCGCCCCGCATATGACCGGGTCGGGCTTTCGAACTACTTCGTGCATGGCGATGAGCAGAGCATGTCCCTTGCGCCAGAGGGATTCTTTGAATCCCCGCACATTCGCCTGCATCTGGATGAATCCGCAGTCAGCATCGATCGTGAGCAACGGACGGTGTTGACGAGTGAGGGTCGCGAATTCAGTTACGACACCCTCGTGCTCGCCATGGGCTCGGCACCTTTTGTGCCATCGGTGCCTGGCGTCAATGCAGAAGGCGTCTTCGTGTACCGCACTTTGGACGACCTTGAACTCATCCGCGCTCGCGCGCAGGGTGCGCGCACCGGAGTGGTCATTGGCGGAGGATTGCTTGGCCTTGAAGCCGCGAACGCAGTGAGCAGTCTGGGACTCACAGCTCATGTTGTTGAGTTGGCAGAGCGACTCATGCCAGCACAACTCGATCTTGGTGGCGCCACGATGTTGCGTCGGCGGATAGAAGAGATGGGCATTGAGGTCCACCTTTCAACGCAGACACAGCGCATTCTTGAGACCGAAGCCGAAGGTGTCGTCGGGCTTGAAGTGAGCGATGTCGACGGACCACGCGTCATCGTTGCCGAACTTGTTGTCGTCTCGGCGGGGATTCGCCCAAGAGACGCACTCGCGCGAGAGGCTGGACTGGAAATTGGTGAGCGCGGCGGGGTCGTTGTTGATCCGTGGTGTCGCACTTCGGATCCGGCAGTCTTCGCCATCGGTGAAGTGGCATGCGCTGTAGGCAAGACCTGGGGATTAGTTGCTCCCGGATACCAGATGGCCCAAGTTGCGGCTCGACAGATCAAGGCGATGACCGAGGGGCTGGAAGCTGAAACCGGAGATGGATTCCTGGGCGCCGACATGAGCACCAAGTTGAAGTTGCTTGGTGTGGATGTGGCCAGCATCGGCGATGCTCATGCGGCCGAGGTGGGTGCACTTGAGCTGACCTGGAGTGATCCGGTCACGCACATCTACAAGAAAGTCGTCGTCAGTGATGACGGGCTTCGCGTGCTCGGGGCAGTGCTCGTCGGCGATGCAGACGCTTACGACAGCCTGCGTCCGATTGCAGCCTCAGGCGTCGAACTGCCTGGTTCGGTTGAAGCGCTGCTGTTCCCGGCAACTGGCGCAATCGGCATCGGCCCCAACGCTCTACCAGATTCAGCAGCGGTCTGCTCGTGCAACAACATAAGCAAGGGTGAGATCACTGGAGCAGTTGTTGACCTTGGCGCATGCGATGTAGCTGCTATCAAGGCTTGCACCAGAGCAGGTACGAGTTGCGGTTCGTGTGTGCCGATGATCCAGTCGCTTGTTCACTCCACTCTGGAGCGCCAGGGCATCACCGTCGACAAGTCGCTGTGCGAGCACTTCGCCTACACGCGCAGAGAGCTGTTCGACATCATCCGCGTTCGCCAGTTGACGAAGTTCTCGCAAATCATTCGCGAAATCGGGCAGGGTGGCGGCTGCGATATTTGCAAGCCTGTCATCGCTTCAATCCTGAGCACTCAGGCACCGGCACATGTGCTCGAAGGAGAGAACGCAACCCTGCAGGACACCAATGACCACGTCATGGCGAACCTGCAGCGCAATGGCACGTACTCCGTCGTCCCGCGACTTCCTGGCGGTGAGGTCACCCCCGAAGGCCTGATTGCCATTGGCGAGATCGCCCGGGATTTCGGGCTCTACACAAAGGTCACTGGCGGCCAGCGCATTGACATGTTTGGCGCGCGACTGGATCAGTTGCCCGAGATCTGGCGGCGATTGGTAGCCCACGGTTTCGAGAGCGGGCATGCCTACGGCAAGAGTCTGCGCACGGTGAAGAGTTGCGTCGGATCAGACTGGTGTCGCTATGGAGTCCAGGATTCCGTTGGCCTTGCAGTCGAGCTTGAATTGCGTTATCGCGGATTGCGGTCGCCGCATAAGTTGAAGTCGGCAGTCAGCGGATGTGCACGTGAGTGCGCAGAAGCACAGAGCAAGGACTTCGGGGTCATTGCCACGGAAAAGGGTTGGAACCTCTACGTGGGTGGCAACGGTGGCATGCGCCCACGCCACGCCGATCTGCTCGCATCTGATCTGGATACTTCAACGCTGATTCGATACATCGATAGATATCTGATGTATTACGTGCGCACTGCGGAACGCCTGCAGCGGACTTCAGTCTGGCTTGAATCGCTGACCTCTGCGGAGGAATCCGGACTTGCGCATTTGCAGCGTGTCATCATCGAGGACGCCCTTGGACTTGGTGATGAGCTCGAAGCCGATATGGCAAGGCATGTCGGCAGCTACGCAGATGAATGGGCGCAAACCCTTGAGGATCCCGAGAAGTTGGCTCGCTTCCGCACCTTCCTCAACTCCGAGGAGAACGCCGATCCGCTGATTCAGTACGTCCCAAACCGGGCTCAACATCGGCCCGCTGTTGTCAGCGTCGAAATCCCAAGTCGTGATCTGACCGAGGTGGTCGTATGAGTGGTGACTGGAACAGAATCTGCACCTTGATTGAGATGCTCCCAGAGCGTGGAGCGGCCTGCCTGGTTGACGGGTATCAGATCGCGCTTTTTCGCATTGAGGGGGACACTGTCCTCGCAGTTGGAAATTTTGATCCCTTCGCACGCGCTAACGTGATCAGTAGAGGAATAGTCGGGACTCAGGAAGGACGGTGGTTTGTGGCCAGCCCCATGTACAAGCATCGTTTTGATCTGCGCACCGGCACCTGTCACGACTGTGCCGAAGTGTGTCTGCCTGTGTTTCCCGTTCGAGTGGATTCAGGTGTGGTGTACGTGGCAGTCCCTGAGGAGTGACGTTGAGTACTTCAGCTCCACTTCAGGGGTACCGCGTTGGAGTGACTGCTGAACGTCGTCGAGAAGAGATTTCCGCTGTGCTCACTCGGCGCGGGGCAAGTGTCACCGTGGGCTCGGCGCTTCGTCTGATCCCGCTGGTCGATGACGATGTGCTGCGCGAGCGAACCCATGAGTGTGTGGTCGCCCCCTGTGAAGTGCTCGTGGTCACCACTGGAATCGGCTTTCGTGGCTGGATGGATGCAGCCGATGCCTGGGGGATGGGCAATGCTCTCCGCGTCAGCCTGACCGGTAGTCGCATATTGGCGCGCGGCCCCAAGGCCACGGGGGCAATCCGCTCAGCAGGGCTGCGCGAGGAGTGGACCGCACCTTCGGAGAGCACCGATGAGGTTGTGCGTGCGCTTCTTGAAGACGGCGTCGAGGGCGTGCGCATCGGGATTCAGTTGCACGGCCTTCCAATTGTTGAATTGAAAGCAGAGCTTGAGGCCGCGGGCGGAATCGTGATTGAGATTCCGGTCTACCGCTGGGATTTTCCTGACGACATTGTTCCCTTGGATCGGCTCATTCGCGATTGTGCCAGTGGTGCGCTCGATGCCGTCGTGTTTACCAGCGCACTTGCTGTCGCCGCTCTTCTTGAGCGCGCCGCCGATCTTTCGCTCTACGACCAGCTCATGGCCGCTTTTCATGAGACGCGGCCATGGGCCTGCTGTGTTGGCCCGGTAACCGCCGCCGAGTTCGTTCGAGCCGATGTGCCGGTGATGATGCCTGAGCGCGCACGACTGGGAGATCTCCTGCGGATGGTCAGTTTGCAATTGCCGTTACGGATGGATCAAGTGCTCGAGCTCGGGCCCTACCGGATGATTCTCCGCCACGATGGATATCTCCTCGATGACGAATTCATCGCGGTTTCGGATACCCCAATGGCGATTCTGCGCGAGCTGGCTCGCAGCCCAGGCGAACTCGTCACTCGTGCGCGACTCCTTGAGCTCCTTCCGGAAGCCAGCAATGACAATGCCCTCGAAACGGCGATGACACGACTGCGCACAAAACTTCCGTCGCGTCAGATGGTCAAAACGGTGGTCAAGCGCGGGTACCGCCTTGAGCAGCCCTGATCCACGGTGTGAGTCACCTTCGCTGACCTGACATCATCGGTCTCGATGACTCTTTCCGATGCAGGTCGACCTGATCTGGATGCTGAACTTCTCGCCTTTGATGCGGCGCATGTCTGGCATCCGTACTCGAGCATTCCGGGCTCTGCGCCACTTCTGGTTGATTCGGCCGAAGGCGTCCACCTCAATCTGCTCGATGGCCGGCAGTTGATTGACGCGATGTCCTCGTGGTGGGCGGCGATTCACGGCTATCGCAATCCGATTCTTGATGCGGCTGTGACTGCGCAACTCAGCAAGATGAGCCACGTCATGTTTGGTGGTCTCACGCATGCTCCCGCTGTTCACCTGGCGCAACGACTGATTGAGATCACACCTGTGCCGCTGAATCGAGTGTTCTTCAGCGACTCTGGTTCTGTTGCTGTTGAAGTAGCCGCAAAAATGGCATTGCAGTACTGGGTTTCTCGGGGTCTGCCCGCAAAGCATCGACTGATGACTTGGCGTGGTGGTTACCACGGCGACACCTTGCATCCGATGAGTGTGTGTGACCCGGAGTCCGGAATGCATGCGCTGTGGCGGGACACCCTTCCCGAGCAGGTGTTCGTGCCGGCACCGCCGCCGGGAGTTCAGGCAGAACTTGACGCCGCATATCTCTCGTCGTGGGATCAAGCGCTCTCAGCGCACGCGCATGAAGTCGCAGCCATCATTGTTGAGCCAGTTGTGCAGGGCGCCGGGGGGATGACTTTCCATAACCCGGGATATCTGACGGCTTTGCGAGAACTCGCCGATCGCCACAATGTGCTGCTCATCTTCGACGAGATCGCCACAGGATTTGGTCGGACTGGAGCGCTGTTTGCTGCAGATCATGCGAGCGTGAGCCCAGACATCATGTGCCTTGGCAAGGCGATGACTGGTGGCTATCTCTCGATGGCCGCAACTCTGTGCACAAGGGAGATTGCCGACCAGATATCGGCCGGTCAGTTTCCGGTGTTGGCACATGGCCCGACCTTCATGGCCAACCCGCTCGCGGCTGCCGTGTCCTTGGCTTCGATTGACTTGCTCCTGAGTCAGAACTGGAGCGCAGAAGTTGCTCGAATTGAGACTGAGCTCTCAGCAGGCCTAAGCCCGCTTGTGGGACACCAAACTGTCAAGGAAGTGCGTGTCTTGGGCGCCATCGGTGTCGTGCAACTCAAGGCGCCAGTCGACGTGGCCGCTGCTACCGACGCGGCCGTGATGGCCGGGGTTTGGATTAGGCCCTTCAGTGATTTGATCTACACAATGCCTCCGTACATTGCCTCGAACGACGAAGTGGCGCAGATCTGCATGGCAATCGTCGCGGCAGTTGACAGCCAACTCCTAGGAGGCGGGCGGTGAATGTGAATTCCGACGATCCACTGGCCTGGTTGGAGCAGAAAGCCGAGCGCCGGATCCGTGCCGGTCTGCAACGCGCGTTGGCCCCGCGAGCCGAGATGATGCCGTGGGTTGATTTTGCGTCAAACGACTATCTCAAGTTGGCAAAGGACCCCCGCGTCGTCGCCGGCGCCGTGGCAGCCGCCGAGCAATGGGGAACCGGTGCGACAGGCTCTCGGCTGGTAACAGGAACGATCGAACTGCATTCGGAACTTGAACTGGCCCTTGCGGATCTCACTGGAACGCCAAACGCGCTGGTCTTCTCCTCAGGCTATCTGGCAAATCTCGCTGTGCTCACGGCTCTTGGTGGTCGTGACTGCCTGATTATTGCCGATGGAGGCAATCATGCATCGCTGATTGACGGCTGCAAATTGGCCAACGCACGCGTAGTCACAGTTGAACACGGCGACTTGTTGGCAGCAGAAGAAGCATTGGTCGACCGCACTGAGTCGCGGGCCCTTGTTGTAGTTGATGCGATCAACTCGGTGATTGGAGATTTGCTTCCTCTCTCCAGTTGGCATGAGATTGCGCACAGACATGGGGCGATCCTCATCATCGATGATGCGCATGGCATTGGGGTGCGCGGCCAAGGACGAGGTTCGACGTGGGAGGCCGGAATTGCCGCTGAACCTGACGTCGTAGTGACCGTGACACTTTCGAAATCCCTTGGCTCACAGGGTGGCGCTGTGCTGGGCGATGCGCGCGTGATTGATCACGTGCTCAACACCGCCCGTCCCTTCATCTTCGACACCGGACTCAATCCGCCTGCTGCTGGAGCAGCACTCGTTGCCACTCAGATCATTCGTCAAGATCCGGCACTTGCCACTGCACTTCTGGATCGTTCAGCTGGCATCGCTCATGCGCTGAGCGTCGCCCCTACAGACGCGGCGATTGTCTCCTGGACGGTCGGAGGCTCTCAGGAAGCTCTGGATCTTGCGGAAGGCATGAGCGGTCTTGGGGTGCGAGTTGGCTGTTTCCGTCCGCCGTCAGTCGCAATCGGCTCTGCTGGTCTGCGCATCACTGCGAACCGTGGCCACAGTGATGGCGATGTCGAACTCCTTGCACGCAGTCTCAAACAATTGGTCACCCCGTGAGGTTGATCGTTGTTTCGGGATCGGGCACTGAATCTGGCAAGACAATCACGACAGCGGCGATTGCTGCCTGTGCCATGTCCAGCGGTCAGCAGGTCGCAATAGTGAAACCGCTTCAGACTGGAGTCCGGAACGGTGAAGCCGGTGATGCGAGGGTCGTGGCTGAACTGACTGGACTGACCGACGTTCATGAACTCTTCAGCTTTGCCGAGCCGCTGGCTCCGGGCACCGCTGCTCGTCGCCAGGGGCTTCCCGGCCCGAGTCTGGCTGAGCTCTCTGACCTCATTCTTGCCCTTGGCGACCGTGATCTGGTGA
The DNA here is from genome assembly GCA_030650795.1 of Actinomycetota bacterium. Lineage (NCBI taxonomy): Bacteria > Bacillati > Actinomycetota > Actinomycetota bacterium. Next base: position 7,622 of record JAUSDJ010000023.1, on the reverse strand, counting down.
TTGTCGAGGGCGCCGGTGGAGCCTTGGTCCATCTCAACGCCCAAGGGGAAACCATCTTGGACCTTGCATCGGAACTTCGCTCACGCCTGGCGGGCATCGCAAGTGTGGAAGTGCTGCTCACTGCCTCCAGCGGCTTGGGCACCCTGCATTCAACTGGCGCCACTGCTCTGGCAGTGCGCGCGAGTGGATTGGACGTGGACCACCTCGTGATCGCCGATTGGCCGCTAGCGGAGCCCGATCTGGCTCAGCGCAGCAACCTTCAGGATCTGCCCCGATATGCCTTGGCTCCCATCAGCGGCGTCCTTCCATTGGGCATGGGGGCCTTGAATCAGGCCGAGTTTGAGCGGAAGTCTCAGGCAGGTCTCGCCCCGGCGCTTGGCGGAGTGTTCGATACGGCAGAATTCGTCAGGTTGGCTTCACGCCCATGAAATCAAGGAGAGTCTGGCATTGACCACTATCGAATCCCCTGAGGATTTCCTTGTCCGCGCCCGCGCTCAGGTGCTAGATCAAGGCCTTGGTCTGAACCAGGCAGATGTTCTGCGCGTGCTGCAACTGGGAGATGAGTGGCTTCCTGATGTTCTGGCCCTGGCTCACGACGTGCGCATGCAGTGGTGCGGCCCAACTGTCGAGGTTGAGGGAATCGTCAGCCTGAAAACCGGCGGCTGCCCGGAGGACTGCCACTTCTGTTCGCAGTCGGGTCAATTCACTTCACCAGTTCGTGCGGTCTGGCTCGACATTCCGAGTCTGGTCGCCGCCGCTCAAGAGACTGCCCTTACTGGCGCAACTGAGTTCTGCATCGTGGCTGCCGTGCGTGGTCCAGACAGGAAACTCATGGATCAAATTGGCCAGGCAGTCAAGGCCATCCATGAGGCAGTTGAGATCAACGTCTCCTGCTCGGTGGGCATGCTCACACCTGAGCAAGCTCACGAGTTGTCAGCCATGGGCGTGCATCGGTACAACCACAATCTGGAAACTGCTCGGAGCTACTTCACCAACGTGGTCACCACGCACACCTGGGATGAGCGCTGGGAAACTCTGCGCCTCGTCCATGCCGAGGGCATGGAAGTCTGCAGTGGAGGCATCGTCGGACTGGGCGAAAGCCTTGAGCAACGGGCGGAATTCGCAGTGCAATTGGCAGAGCTCAACCCGGCAGAGGTGCCCTTGAACTTCCTGAACCCGCGGCCGGGAACACCGTTCGGGGATCTTGAAGTGATGGATGGCAAGGACGCGCTGCGCACGATCGCTGCGTTCCGTCTCGCTCTGCCGCACACGATTTTGCGTTTTGCTGGTGGCAGGGAGTTGACCCTGGGTGATCTCGGTGCACAGCAAGGCATGCTCGGCGGGATCAATGCCGTCATCGTTGGCAACTACCTTACGACTCTGGGTCGACCAGCGGCTGCCGACATCGACATGCTGCTCGAGCTGAATATGCCCATCAAATCGCTGACGAAGACCCTCTGAGCAGAAATGTGATGGCAGTGATCGAGCATGAGTTCTGCATGCAGTGCGGCGAAGAGTCCAATGGCTCGCACGCCGAATGTGCGCAGGCGGCAGAACTTTCGCCGCCTCGCTACTGCGGTGAATGCGGTCGACGAATGCAGGTTCAGGTCACGCCTTTGCGTTGGCAAGCGCGATGCAGCGTGCACGGAGAGATCTCCGGATGACCGAAGTCGGTGTTTGCCCGGTTGCGCATGGGCAGGTCGATCTTTTTGATCCGAACTTTGTTAATTCACCAAATGGGCTGCTCGCCGAGCTGCGCGAGACGGCGCCGGTGTACTTCGACGAAATCACGGGCTGCTGGTTGGTCAGCCGGCACGCTGATATTCGCTCTGTTCTGAGGCGACCCAAACTCTTTCGTCCAGAAAACGCACTTACAGCCATCACAGCAATTGATCCCTCCGCGCTTCGGACCTTGGCTCGCGTTGGTTTTGAACTTCCGGCGACTCTGGCGAACAACGGCGGCCCCAGCCACGCGGACTTTCGCGCTTTGGTGCGGCAGTTCTTCGCCCCTTCGGCGATCGCAACAGCGCTGCCACTCATTCGCGAGCTCGCTCTCGAATCCGCCGCCTTGGTCAAGCATGATCTGGACGCGAACAACGAGGCCGACCTTGTCGCGCTCGTTACGCGCTATCTGCCTGCCCGCGTGCTTATCGCCTTGTTACACCTCGACGATATTGACCTGCCGACACTGAAGCGCTGGAGCACTGCCTCACTTGAGTTGTTCTGGGGAAACCCTGACGTGGCGCGGCAACGCGAACTCGCCGTGCAGGCCGCGGAGTTCTATTCATGGCTGCGTGTCCGCATCACTTCAGCGGATCCTTCTGGGGTGAACCTGTTTTCCCAGCTCGCGGCTCACCGCACACCAGATGGCCAACCGTTGCGCATTGAAGAATCCGTCGGCATCTGTTACTTCTTGCTCGTGGCCGGACAGGAGACCACCACGCAATTTCTCTCCGCCGTATTGCGCAAGCTCATTGGCCAACCTGATATTTGGCGTCGACTGGCGAACGCAGACGCATACGCCGATAAATTGATTGCATCGGAGTGCGTCGAAGAGGTGCTTCGACTTGAGACCCCGGTGGTGACTTGGCGGCGCATCACTTCCGAACCAGTAATGCTTGGCGAGCAACTCCTGCCAGCCGATGCCCAAGTTCTGTTGATGCTCGCGGGCAGTGGATCAGACCCAGATGTATTTGAGGAGCCTGATCGCTTCGTGCCAGGACGGGTCGGGGCCCGCAAGCATCTGGCTTTCGGCTTTGGACGCCACTACTGCCTTGGAGCCACGTTGGCTCGGACGGAAGCCCATGAAGTCTTGCGCATTTTAGCTCGCGAACTACCAGACATTGCGCTGATTGAGGCGCAGCCCCCGATGCTCGGATTGCTTTCTTTTAGGGCACCCCTGCGACTTCTCGTGGCTCCGCAGAGACCCTAAGGCTTTGCATTTGCGGTATACCAGCCGCATTTAGAAAGCATCTGCTCACTACAATCACGTGTTATGTCGCATCTGCGTATTTCTGAAGCCGCGGATTTACTCGGTGTTAGTGCCGACACCGTACGGCGTTGGCTAGATTCCGGCCGGCTCCAAGAGGCTGTCGAAGCCGAAGGTCCACGCGCCGTCGATGGGGCAAGCCTTGCGGCCTACATGGTGTCCGAGGCCCCAGAAGCACCTGTCCTGCGACAGTCGGCTCGCAACAGATTTCCGGGCATTGTCATTCGCGTTGAGCGCGATGGCGTGATGGCTCTAGTCGAGATCCAGGCGGGACCGCATCGGGTGACTTCACTCATGAGCCGTGAATCGTCCGATGAACTTGGCCTGGCGCCCGGAGTTCTTGTCGCGGCGATCATCAAATCGACCAATGTGGTCGTTGAGCTGGAGGCTCATAGATGAAGAAGCGATTCGGCCTGTTCTCGGCCGTCTCGATGATGCTGATAACGGTGTTCGGGCCGATTGCCTCGCAAGCTGTACCAACTCCGGCTGCGTCACCGGCTCCCACCGGATCGATCACCGTTTCGGCGGCCGCATCGCTCACTGACGTCTTCCCAGTCATCGCCAATGCCTTCATGAAGAAGTACCCAGGCACCACGGTGAAGTTCAACTTCGCAGGCAGTTCAACGCTTGTGCAGCAGATCATCGCTGGTGCTCCAGTTGATGTTCTCGCGACGGCATCTGAGCCAACAATGTGGACAGCAGTCAGCGCCGGTCGCGTCGGCACTGGCTTGCTCTTTGCCAAGAACACGATGGCGATAGCCATGCCACTCGGCAACCCCGCGAAGATCGCTGGACTCTCCAGTTTGAGCCGTAATGGCGTTTTGGTAGCTGAGTGCGCCGTTACAGTGCCGTGTGGTGCCGCGGCACGTGATCTTCTGGCGAAGAACGGTGTCACCGTAAAGCCAGTGACTCTTGAACTTGATGTTCGTTCGGTTCTTGCCAAGGTGATGGCGGGTGAAGTCGATGCCGGGATCGTCTACGTCACCGATGTGAAGTCTGTTGGATCAAAGCTTGCCTCGATCGCCATTCCAAACGAACTGAACATCACCACGACGTACCCAATCGCTGCCGTGAAGAGCGCGGCCAATCCAACGGCAGCGCGAGCATTCGTGAACTACGTGCGCTTCACGCCATCGGCACAGGGCATCCTGCGCGCCTACGGCTTCGCCAGGCCGTGGTGAACCGATCGGCGCGACGGCGTACCCCGTGGTTCCTATTGATCCCCGGTGTAATCGCCCTGCTGTTCCTGATTGCGCCATTGGCTGCGCTCCTGACTCGCGCTCCTTGGGGCTCCTTCGTGGACATCGTCAGCTCTCCGGTTGCTCAAGATGCTCTACGCCTTTCTTTGATCACTGCGACATTGGCGACACTGCTCGCCACCGTGCTAGGAGTCCCTCTTGCCTGGTTGATCGCACGCAGTGGGCTTCCTGGCACCGGAATCGCTCGCAGCCTTGTCCTGGTGCCGTTGCTGATCCCTCCGGTGGTTTCCGGCGTCGCATTGCTCAATGCTTTTGGCAGGCGAGGCAGTTTCGGGCAATTCCTCTATGACCATTTCGGGATTCAATTGCCTTTCACCACAGCGGGAGTTGTATTGGCAGAAGCCTTTGTCGCGATGCCCTTTCTGATCATTGCCGTCGAAGGTGGATTCCGATCCCTCAACTCGCAATACGAAGAGGCGGCAGCCACCCTCGGAGCTTCTTCCTGGACTACCTTTCGGCGAGTCACCTTGCCTTTGATTGCACCTGCGCTGGGCGCGGGAATGGTGTTGTGCTGGGCCCGAGCCTTAGGCGAGTTCGGAGCGACGATCACCTTCGCCGGCAATTTCCCTGGAGTTACCCAGACAATGCCGCTGGCTGTCTATCAAGCCTTGGAAAGCGATCCGTCTGTTGCCGTCGCACTGAGTCTGTTGTTGATCGCTATTTGCGTTGTGGTGCTGATCGCTTTGCGCGGCAGATTCATTCGGCCCTTGGAGTACTCATGACTGTTCTCGCTGACTTCACTTTGCAACGCGATGCCTTTTCCTTGCGCGTTGATCTCACGCTACGAGCGGGCGAGGTTACGGCAATCGTCGGACCCAACGGCGCCGGGAAGACGAGTTTCTTACGGGCTCTGGCCGGTTTGGAGCGCATATCAACAGGCCAACTGCGTCTGGACGAACGCATCGTCGATGACTCGCAGCACGTTTTCGTGGCGCCCAAGGATCGATCCTCTGGGTATGTCTTCCAGGAATATGTCCTGTTCCCGCATCTGAGCGTTCTGGAAAATGTCGCCTTTGGACTCCGCGCACGTGGCGTCAAGCGTCAGGATGCACGAGCGAGTGCCGAGAACTTGCTGAGGCACATAGGAATCGCGAGCTTGCTTGAACGCAAGCCTTCGAGTCTGTCTGGTGGTCAAGCGCAACGAGTCGCGCTGGCTCGTGCGCTGGCAACTGAACCATCGTTGCTGTTGCTGGACGAGCCACTTTCCGCCGCGGATGCAGAGACAAAGAACGAACTGCGGGCGAGCTTGGTTGAGCGGCTTGCGGAATTTCAAGGCTGTTGCGTATTCGTGACGCACGACCCCATTGATGCACTGCTGTTTGCCGACCGGATCATCGTTCTTGAGAATGGAAACGTGGTTCAGGATGACTCTCCTGTAGGCATTGCTGCGCACCCACGGACGAGTTATGTCGCGGCGCTGCTGAGTTTGAATCTCATTCGAGGCAATGCGAACACCGGTGAGCTTGTCCAGCCAAACGGGATAAGGATTCATATCGCAGATCAGTCACTTCGCGGTTCTGCGGCTGCCGTGATTCGACCTGAGTCAGTAGCGATTCATTTAGAGCAGCCGCAGGGCAGTGCGCGCAATGTCTGGCGTGGTGTTGTTACCTTGATTCAACCTTGGGAAGATCGGATCCGAGTGCACGTTCTGGCCGAGCCACCGATGATCGCAACGATTACGCCGGGCGCACTTGCGGAACTTGCATTGCGGCCGGGATCCGAAGTGTGGTTGAGCGCTAAAGCGGTCGACATCCGCACCTACCCGCTTGCGTGAGAGTTGAGTTGCATTTGGCGGCTGTGCAGGGCTTCCCGTATCGGGGGGGCGGAGCCCCGCCCAGCCATTTCGAGGTAGGCCGATACCTGTACGAACAACAGTTTTCAACAAACGTCGTTGCTGGGCTTCATCGCCGGAGCAACCATTCTGCTCGGACTGCCCGTTGGGCGTCTGAAGGGGATCTCGGCAAATGCCCGAGTCGTGTTGAACTCCATCGCAGTCGGCATCCTGATCTTCTTGTTGTGGGATGTGCTCGCTCAAGCATGGGAGCCCATCGACACGGCTCTTGGCGAACTCCACGAAGACTCCGGATCCTTGGGTCCGGTATGGGGCTATGGCCTGTTGTTCATCGGCGGATTGAGCCTGGGATTGCTCACGCTCGTCTGGTACGAGGCTTGGATGAACCGACATCGCGCGAACGCCGTCGTGAGCGCTTCGACGATGTCGGCAGCGCGTCGGCTCGCGCTGTTCATTGCCGCAGGCATTGGTCTGCATAACTTCGCCGAGGGTCTGGCAATCGGTCAGTCAGCGGCGAGCGGGGACATTGCCCTTGCCACGCTGCTCGTCATCGGCTTCGGTCTTCACAACGCAACTGAGGGCTTCGGCATTGTTGCACCGCTGACGTCTGATACCGATGTGTCGGGCAAACCGAGAGTTCCGAGTTGGGGATTCCTGCTCTTGCTCGGTCTGATCGGTGGTGGTCCAACCTTCATCGGCACCGCACTCGGATACAGCGTTGTGAACACCGCAATGTCGGTTGTCTTCTTGTCGCTCGCTGCAGGCTCAATTCTCTACGTTGTCGTGCAGCTGATCATTGTTGGCGGTCGTTCGACTCGTCGCGATCTGCTTGCGTACGGACTGCTTCTTGGGCTCGTCGCCGGGTTCGTGACTGATGCAATCGTGACTGCCGGTGGGGCCTAGTTCCGACGCACGCCTTGAACGAGTTCAGCCCTGTGCCACGTCGACTTTGAACTGCTCCATTTTCGCGCCGATCTCCAGCAGCCGCTTGCGGCCAAGTTCCTTGCGCACCTCCGGGAACAATTCGGTCTCTTCTTCCTTGTGATGGTGCCGAGCCAGTTCGGTGAGCACTCCTGCTTTGGCCTTGTACTCAATGTCGGCAGGTGTGAGCTCACGAATTTCAGAGACAAGCAGCTTCAGCAGATGATGCTCTTCAAGTACCTCAGCAATATCGTCCGCTTCGACATCGGTTCTCCTGTTGACCTCAGGGTAGAAGACCTGCTCCTCCACAGTGATGTGAAGAGTGAGGGACGAGCAAATGTCGGGGATGACGGAGAGGTCGTCCTTGTCCAATTGCTTGAACAGCTTTTCTAGATCCTTGTGTTCTTCCTTGAGCATCACGATGGCATCCATGGAATCTCCACAAGTAGGGGGACCTAGACGGTATTGCATGATCGCGTGGAAGAAACCCCTGCATACACAAGGGCCTTCTAGAAGTGCGCCTGTGAGGGTTCGGGTGATGCGTGACGGATTGGCTTCGCCTGATCCGTTACACCTTTTTGGTCATTATTGTCTTTAGCTTGCTCTTTGGGCATGCTTCTTGCGGACCTCCTTCTCGCTGGTGCGCAGGACGGTTTTGATG